>DASSXA010000190.1:0-3219 GCA_035704315.1 Gaiellaceae bacterium | reverse complement strand
TCGCCTTCCCGATCCCGCGCGAGCCGCCGGTGACGAGCACCGACGCCCCTTGGAACTCCATCAGCGGCGAGGGAGCGGGTCGCTCGCCGGCGCGGAGCTCGGGATCTTCTCCCACCCGAGGCCCTTCTGGCGCGGCTCGGGCGGAAGGTCCTCCGCCTTCGTAGAGGCATGCCCGAGCCGGTCCAGGAGCTCCATCTTCTCCTCGCCGTAGCGTCGAACCGGATGGTCCTCGGGAAGCTCTTCGATCAGCTCTCGGATCCGCGCGCGCAGCTGATAGGCAAAGTGCGGCGTCGCCGGCCCGACGAGTGCATCGATCTCGTCCTTTGTCGGCTCTCGCTCCACGGAGCGAAACCTACCGCTCTTCCGAGCCCGTAAGCGTCGAGGACGAGCGGAGGCGCTAGTAACAACTTGTCACTTGAAGGGGCCCGCGGAGAATCGGGCGCTGTGCCGGGGACGAACCGACCCTTGTAACAACTTGTCACTTGGGTAGGACCGCAGCACGGGTAGGGTCGCAGGGTGAGGCGGATCAGCGCGGCGGAGCTGATGCTGCTGGCGACCGTCTCGATCTGGGCGTTCAACTTCACCGTGACGCGCTACGCGCTCACACACGGGTTTCAGCCGTTGGCGTACTCGGCCGCGCGCTTCAGTACGGCGGCGTTGGTCGTCTCGACGGTCACCTACGGGCTCGAGCGCTCGCTTTCGTTCCGCCCCCGGGACGCCGCACTGTTGGCGGCCGCCGCGGTCGTCGGCATCTACCTGAATCAGGTCGCGTTCGTCTATGCGATCGACCTGACGAACGCCTCCACGACGGCGCTGATCTTCGGGAGCCTGCCGATCCTCACCGCGATCTTCGCCTACGTCCTCGGGGTGGAGCGGCTGCACCGGCGTTTCTGGATCGCTGCGGCGCTCTCGTTCGCAGGCGTCTTCCTCGTCGCGGCCGGGTCCGGCGGCGGGTTCTCGGGAAATTTCGGCGGCGACGTGCTCGCCTTCATCGGAGCCGCGACCTGGGGCGCCTATTCCGTCGCCATCGTCCCGCTGCTCCGTCGATACTCGGTCTGGCGGATCAGCGCCGGTGCGCTTCTCGTGGGCTGCGTGCCGTTGGTCCTCACAGCCCTCCCACAGCTCGTCGACCAGCGTTGGGATCTCGGCGCGCTCGTCTGGGCGGCGTTCGCCTTCGCCGTCCTCGGACCGCTCGTCCTCACCAACATCCTCTGGTTCACCGCGATCGACCGCGTCGGCCCGTCGCGGGCGACGCTCGTCACGAACCTCCAGCCGTTCCTCGCCGCGGTCTTCGCCGTGGTGCTGCTTTCGGAGGAGTTGACCTGGCTGCAGATCGCCGGCGGGCTCACGATCGGTGCCGCACTGCTGCTGGCGAGACGTAGACCGGCGATGGAGTCGGCGTGATCGCGGAGCGCGTTTCGCGGCTGCTCGGCCGTAAAGTCGTCTCCCTGCACCAAATCGAGAGTCGCGGGTACGCCGCCGCCTACCACGGCGTCGCCGTGCTGGAGGACGGCCTCACCGTTTTCGTGAAGGCGGGCACCGAGGAGGTGACGAGCGGATTTCTGCGCAAGGAGATCCGCTTCTACCGGTCGTTCCAGGCGCCGTTCATGCCTGTCTTCCACGGCGCAGACGACGGCGATCCGCCGATCCTGGTGATCGAGGACCTCCGCCGCGAACGGTGGCCGCCCCCCTGGGACTTGAACGCCGTCGGCGCCGTGCGGATGGCACTAAAGGACGTCGCGGCGAGCGAGCCGCCCCAATGGATCGAGCCCGTCGACAGGCAGTGGTTGACGGGTGGGTGGGCGGAGATCGAGCACGATCCTGAGCCGTTTCTCGCGACGGGCCTGTGCTCCAGCGATTGGCTCGAGGCCTCGCTACCCGTGCTGCGCGATGCCGCCGAAAGCGCGCCGGTCGAAGGCAACGCGCTCCTCCACCTGGACGTCCGAAGCGACAACATCTGCCTCGCTGAACGCGGCGCTGTCCTCGTCGACTGGAACCAGGCGTGCGTCGGGAATCCCGAGCTGGACGTAGCAGGGTGGCTGCCCTCGCTGCGCCTCGAGGGTGGCCCTGACCCGGAGGAGATTCTCACGGACGACGGAGGGTTCGCCGCGGTGCTTGCCGGCTTCTTCGCCAGTCGCGTTGGGCTGCCGCCGCCGCCGACCGCGCCCGAGGTCCGGGAGATCCAGCAGGCACAGCTCGAAGTGGCTCTCGCCTGGGCTTCCCGTGAACTCGATTTAAGATTGGATCGATGAGCGCGACCGACTTCATGCCGTTGACCGGCTGGGACCACGTCGAGTTCTGGGTCGGAAACGCGAAACAGGCCGCCTACTTCTACGAGAACGCCTTCGGCTTCACCCGTACGGCCTACGCGGGCCCTGAGACCGGCGTCAGGGATCGCGCCTCCTACGTGCTCGAGCAAGGAGACATCCGGCTTGTCATGACGAGCGGGGTGCGCGTCGACAGCGAGATCACGCAGTTCGCCTGTCGCCACGGGGACGCCGCGAAGGTTGTCGCGCTCCAGGTTCCGAGCGCGACGGAGGCCTACCGCCAGGCGGTCCAGCGCGGCGCGCGTGGCGTGCGGGAGCCGCAGTGGCTGGAGGACGAGTTCGGCCGCATCGAGCTCGCGTCGATCGGGACCTACGGCGACGTCATTCACACGTTCGTCGACCGAGAGGACTATGCGGGGCCGTTTCTCCCCGGCTATCGCTCTGCGGTCGACAACGGACAGCCGGCGGCGGGGGTGGGCCTGATCACGCTCGATCACGTCGTCGGCAACGTGGAGCTCGGCCGCATGAACCACTGGGTCGGGTTCTACGAGCGGGTCTTCGGCATGACCAACATCGTCCACTTCGGTGACGACCAGATCCAGACCGAATATTCCGCGCTCATGTCGAAGGTGATGGCGGACGGGAGCGGGAAGATCAAGTTCCCGATCAACGAGCCCGCGGAGGGCAAGCGCAAGAGCCAGATCGAGGAGTACCTCGAGTTCAACGGCGGCCCCGGAGTGCAACACATCGCCATGCAGAGCAGCGACATCGTCGGCACGGTCGAGGCGATGAAGGAGCGCGGTGTGGTCTTTCTCGACACGCCGGAGGCGTATTACGACGAGGTCGAAGGCCGCGTCGGCGAGATCAGCGAGAGCTACGGGGACTTGAAGCGGCTCCGCATCCTCGCCGACCGCGACGACGACGGCTATCTGCTGCAAATCTTCACCAAGAC
>DASSXA010000157.1:0-13636 GCA_035704315.1 Gaiellaceae bacterium | reverse complement strand
CAGGAGTACCCGGAGTACAAGCGCCCGGTGTACCCGCGCTTCCGCGGACGTCATCGCCTCTGGCGCTACGAGAACGGGCTCGAGAAGTGCGTGGGCTGCTCGCTCTGCGCGGCGGCGTGCCCGGCCGACTGCATCCGCGTGGTCCCGGAAGAGAACACGCCAACGGACCGCGTCTCGCCGGGCGAGCGCTATGCGCGGATCTACGAGATCAACCTCAGCCGCTGCATCTTCTGCGGCTACTGCGAGCTCGCCTGTCCCTTCGACGCGATCACGCTCGAGGCCGAGTACGAGCTCTCGGAGTACTCCCGCGACGACCTGATCTACACGAAGGACATGCTTCTGGCCGAACCGGTGAAGCGGATGCCGGTCGCGGACCGCGACCTCTTCGACACGCCCATCCCCGTCTACAAGGCGAAGGCCTGAGGCGTGGGCAACGTCCTGGTGTGGATCGTCTGGGTGGTCGCCGCCTTCGGCTGCCTCGGTTCGGGAATCGCCGTCATCAGCTTCTCCAACCCGTTCTTCTCCGCCCTGGCGCTGATCGGGAACCTGGCGTCGCTCGCCGTCCTCTACCTGCTCCTCGCGGCGGAGTTCGTCGCCGCGGCGCAGGTGCTCGTCTACGCAGGTGCCGTGATGGTCATGTTCCTGTTCGTCATCGCCTACGTGGGAAACCGGGCCGCCGTGCCGTTCGGCGCCCCCAGCTGGCAGGCGATCGCCGCCGTCGTGGCAGCGGGCGCGATCCTGGTCGACGTCGTCGTCGCAATCGGCCTGACGGCCGGCGGGAGGCTCGAAGAGCAGGCCGACATCGAACCGTCCTTCGGAAGCCCCAGGGAGATCGGCACGGTGTTCCTGACCGACCACCTGCTGGCCTTCGAGATCACCTCGATCGTTCTGCTCGTAGCCGCGGTCGGCGGCGTCGTCCTCGGCAGCGCGCGTGAGGCTTGATGGACGGCCCCGACGTCTCCTGGTATCTCGCTGTCTCGGCCCTACTGTTCGCGATCGGAGCACTCGGAGTGCTCATCCGGCGTAGCCCGCTGATCGTCCTCCTCTCGCTGGAGATCATGCTCAACGCTGCGAATCTCGCCCTGATCGGCTTCGCCCGGCATTTCGGCGACGCGTCGGGCCAGGTCTTCGCGCTCGCGGTGATGGCGGTTGCGGCGTCGGAGGTGGTCGTCGGCCTCGGCCTCATCGTCGCCCTCAACCGCGCCCGGGTCGCGCTCGACGTCGACTCCCTGAGCACCCTCCGCGGATGATCACCTCGGCCTGGCTCTGCCTTCTCTCGCCACTGGGTGCCGCGGCGCTGATCACGCTCGGCGGCACGCGCATCACTAGGCGACAGGCGGGCTACCTGGCGACGCTCTCGGTACTTGTCTCCTTCATTGCCGCGCTGATCGCGTTCTTCCTACTCCTCGACGAGGCGGTCGACGAACGGTCACACACCTCGACCCTCTGGACCTGGCTGACCGCCGGCGACTTCCGCGTCGGGCTCTCGATCCTGGTCGACCCGCTCTCGATCTTCATGATGCTCGTCGTCTCGGGAGTCGGGTTCCTGATCGTCGCTTACTCGATCGGGTACATGGACGGCGAGGACGAGGAGCGCCGCTACTTCGCGTACATGGCGCTGTTCGTCTTCTCGATGCTGCTCCTCGTCCAGAGCGGCGACCTGCTCATCCTGCTCGCCGGCTGGGGGCTCGTCGGCCTTTGCTCCTACCTCCTCATCGGCTACTACCAGGAGCGGCCTCAGGCGATCGCCGCCGCAAAGAAGGCGTTCATCATGAACGCGTTCGGCGACGCCACGATGGCGCTCGCCCTGTTCCTGGTGATCCAGCGCGTCGGCTCGCTGGAGTACGGCGCGGTCTTCTCGGCGATCGACGGCGTCGGCGGCTGGGCCATGACGCTGATCGCACTCGGTCTGCTCGGCGGCGCCGTCGCCAAGTCGGCGCAGATCCCGCTCCATACCTGGCTCCCGGACGCCATGGAGGGCCCGACCCCGGTGAGCGCGCTGATCCACGCGGCGACCATGGTGACGGCGGGGGTCTACATGCTCGTCCGCCTGAGCCCGATCTTCGAGCAGGCGCCTCGGATCCAGGATCTCGCCGCCGGTCTCGGCGCCCTCACGCTGCTCGTCGCGGGCCTGATCGCGCTCGTGCAGACCGACATCAAACGGGTGATCGCGTACTCGACGATGTCCCAGATCGGCTACATGTTCGTCGGCGCGGGGCTGACGACCTACACCAACGCGATGTTCCACCTGATGACGCACGCCTTCTTCAAGGCGCTGCTCTTCCTCGCCGCCGGCATCGTCATCCACGCCCTCGTCGGGGAGCAGGACATGCGCAAGATGGGCGGGCTCCGCCGAATGCTGCCGAGGACCTACACGGCGATGATCGTCGGGGCACTGGCGCTCGCCGCAATACCACCCTTTGCGGGCTTCTTCTCCAAGGATCCCCTGCTCGCCGCGACGCTCGACGCCGGCGCCTACGGCAAGCTGCTCTGGGCCGTCGGCCTGGTCGGGACGTTCCTCACCGGCCTCTACGCCTTTCGGCTGATCTTCATCGTCTTCGGAGGTGAGCCGTCGCCGTTCGTGCGCGAGCACCTCCACCGGCCGGGGCACACGATGCCGGCTCTGTGGATGGCGTGGACGGTGGGCGCGCTTTCCGTCCTCGCCGTCGTCGGCGGATGGATTCAGTTCTCGCCCTTCTGGACTCCCCTGTCGGACTTCCTCGACCCCGTCGCGGAGCCCGGCATCGAGGCAAGCGGCCTCCAGGATCTGCTGACGAGCATCCTGGCCGTTGCCCTCGGGCTCGCGGGGATCGGAGTCGCCTGGTGGATCTACTCGGCGCGACGCGCCGAAGTCCCGCGATGGGCGTTCGGCCAGCGGCTCCTCGAGCACAAGTTCTACTTCGACGAGGCGTACGACTATGCGTTCTACCGGCCGGCCAACTATGTCGCGCTCGCGGCGATCCAGTTCGTCGAGGGGCCGCTGATCAGCGGCTCGATCTCCGCTCTCGCGCGAGGGACGCGCGACGTGAGCACCCGCGTTGCTGAGACCGAGACAGGTCTGCTCCGGACCTATGTGTTCGCACTCGGCGGCGGTGCCGCCGTCCTCGCCCTCGTCTTCCTCGCGGTGAAGGCATGACGGACTGGCTCGCGACGATCTTGATCGTGCTGCCGGCCGCCGCGGCGCTCCTCGTCTGGCTGTTGCCGCTCAACGATCGGGGGGCGGGGTCGCTGGCCCTCCTGGCGGCCCTCGTCGAGGTCGGGATCTGGATCAACGCGGTGGCCCGATTCGACTTCGACCGCGGCCTTCAGTTCGAGCAGCAAGAGACATGGTTCGGCGATCTCGGCGTCTCGTATCACGTCGGGCTTTTCGGCTTCTCGCTCTGGCTGGTCGGGATGGCGGTCGTGGTCATGGCGGCGGCGATCGCCTACGCGTTCTGGAGCGGCCGGGTCGCTGCCCGCGCCTACTTCGGACTGATGCTGTTCCTCACCGGAGCAATCGTCGGCGTCTTCTCGGCGCAGGATCTGCTGCTCTTCTACGTCTTCTTCGAGGCGATGCTGATTCCGCTCTACGTCCTCGTCGGCGTTTGGGGCGGAGCCGGGCGGCTCACCGCGACGCTCAAGTTCGTCATCTACACGATGGCCGGCTCGCTGCTGATGCTGGCCGCAATCGTCGCCTACGGCATCACCGAGGGGACGTTCGATCTCGTGGACGGGCCGACGTCGTCCAACGAGTGGTTCTTCCTCGGCTTCGTGGCCGCGTTCGCCGTCAAGGCGCCGCTGTTTCCGTTCCACGGCTGGCTCCCGGACGCCTATCGTGAGTCGTCGGCGGAGGTCTCAGCCGTCCTGTCCGGCGTCGTCTCGAAGGCGGCCGCCTACGGGTTCCTCGCCATCGCGATCGCGAAGTTCCCGAAGCCCGCGCACGATCTTCGCCCGTTGATCCTCGCGCTAGCCGCCGTGGGGCTGGTGTACGGCTCCCTCGTTGCATTTCGCGCGCCCGACGTTCGCGGCGTGATCGCGTACTCGAGCCTCGCGCAGATGAGCCTGATCACGATCGGGATCTTCGCGATGAACGATCTCGGCCGATCGGGAGCCGTTCTGCAGATGGTGAACCACGGGCTCCTCTCCGCTGCGCTCTTCCTCGTGGCCGGCGCGATCGAACGGCGGACCGCGACAGGAGACTTCGCGCGGCTCGGTGGCATGGCGCGAGGCCGGCCCGCCCTCGCCACGGTGCTGATGGCCCTGGGCGTCATCGCGCTCGCCGTCCCCGGCTCGACCGCGTTCGCAGGCGAGTTCCTGATCCTCGCCGGAATCTTCAACACCGGCTGGGGCTGGGCGCTGGTAGGTGCGAGCGGGATCGTGCTGGCGGCGATGTACATGCTGCGACTGATCTCCGCGGTGCTGCATGAGAACGTGGGAGCCGCCGTGCCGGACGAGGCGCTCGACCTCCGACCCGCCGAGCTTGCGGTCGTCGTCCCACTCCTCGGTCTCCTCGTCGCGCTGTCGATCTGGCCCGCCGGGATCACGGAGCACCTGTCGTTCTGATGCCGACGCCGTCGGTCGACTGGTTCGCGCTCTCGCCGTCGCTGATCCTGCTCGGCGTCGGCGGCGCCTGCCTGCTCGCGGCGGTTCTCATTCCATCGAGCGCACGGAGGCCGCTCTCGGCCGGGGTCGCAGCCGCTGGATTCGTCGGTGCCGGCGTCGCCGCCGCATTCCTCTACTCCGAGAGCCCCGACGCGACCCTCGAGGTCGCCGACACGATCGTGCGCGACCGCTACGGAGCTCTCGCGCAGGTCATCGTCGCAGGCGCGGGGCTCCTGGCCGTCGGCATCTCGTACGGCCAGCGGACGCGCGGCAATCACGTGAGCGAGTACTACGCCCTGCTGGCTGCGGCCGGAGGCGGCATGGCGTTCCTGGTGCAGGCGAACGACCTGATGACGCTCTTCCTCGGCCTGGAGTGGTTCTCGGTCTGCCTCTACATCCTCTGCGCGATCGAGATCGACGCCGTCAGCTCCCTTGAAGCCGGCCTCAAGTACCTCATCGTGGGCAGCTTCGGCTCGGCCGTCCTGCTCTTCGGCTCTGCGCTCGTCTACGGCTCGACCGGTGAGCTGCAATTCGGAGCAATTGCGACCGCGATCGAGCAGCAAGGGCTCTCCGACGACGGCCTCATGCTCGCCGGCCTCGCGATGATGCTCGCCGGGTTCTCCTTCAAGGCCTCGGCAGCGCCGTTCCACATGTGGACGCCGGACGTCTACGAAGGCGCGCCGACGCCCGTCACGGCGTTCATGTCGGCCGCGACGAAGACGGTCGCTCTGGTGCTCACGCTGCGCGTGCTCGTCACCGCCTTCCCGGGCCAGGAGGATCTCTGGACGATCGCAGTCGCGGTCATCGCCTGCATCTCACTCGCGTGGGGGAACCTGGCGGCGATCGTCCAGCGGAATCTCAAGCGGATGCTCGCCTACTCATCCGTCTCGCATGCCGGTTTCATGCTGATCGCGGTCGCCGCGGACAACGAGCTCGGTGCGCGCGCGCTGCTCTTCTATCTGATCCCCTACGGAGCCGCGTCTTTGGGGGCATTCGGCGTGATCGCGGCGCGGGAACGGGAGCTCGGCCAGCGAGTCTCGCTCGACAACATCGCCGGGATGGGGTGGGAGCGGCCCCTGCTCGGCGTCGCCATGTGGGTCTTCATGCTCGCGTTTGCGGGACTGCCCCCGACCGGTGGGTTCGTCGGCAAGTTCTACGTCTTCGCCGCGGCCTACGACGCCGGCCTCTGGTGGCTCGTCATCGCCGGAGTGATAGCGACGGCGATCAGCCTCTACTACTACCTCGCGGTGATCCGCGCGCTGTACATGCGCATGCCCGCCGAGCTCCAGCTCGCGCCGGTCGGCGGATCCCCGCCAAGCGAAGCGCTTCTGCAGAGCACGGTCGCCGCCTGCGTGGCCGTCACGGTCGGCTCGTTCTTCGCGGTGCAGCCGCTGATCGACGTGGCCGAGAAGGCCGCGGCGCAGCTCCCCTTCTAGCTACGCCCGAAGCTCGCGCGCGAGGGCGACGGCGCCCTGGATCCCGATGAGCGCCAGCGAGGCGGTGAGCGTGGCGCCGCCGATGCCCGGGGCAACCGCGTCGAACGCGGGCGCACGCACTGCGGCGCTCGCGGTGACGAGCACGAGGCCGAGACCCCAGAGCAACGCCTGGAGCGAGACGTCCGCCGGCGGCGGGCCCTCGATCGCGACAACATCTCCATAGGCGTCGAGCGCCGTGGCTGCAATCACGGGAACCGCGACGAGGAGCGCGTAAAAGGCGAGATCCGAGCGGCCAACGCCGTCTGCAAGACCCGCGGCGACGACGAGCGCGACGGGACCGAGATGCCGGCTCACCGCGCTTCGTTCGCCGGGGAGTAGGCTCTTCCTGCCGCGTGATTCTCTGGCTGCTTGTCTTTGCCGCGCCGCTCGCGGGGCTGGTGCTTCTGCTCGTCCGGCCGGAGCTGGACTTCCACTGGGAGCACCATCCCGCCCACTTCTGGCTCGTCCTGGGCGTCTCGGCGGTGAGCGTCGCGCTTGGCGCCCTGACGAGCGAGGCGGCGACGCGGCGCTCAGACGCCCGCCTGTTCCTCGTCTCGATGGCGTTCCTGACGAGCGCCGGCTTTCTGGGACTTCACGCGCTCGCCACCCCCGGCGTCCTGCTCGAGAACAAGAACACGGGGTTCGTGGTCGCAACGTCGGTCGGGCTCTTCCTCGCCTCGATCTTCGCGGCCACCTCGGCACTAGACCTGACGCCTCGGACGGCAACGGCGATCCTCGCGCGCAAGAGACTGTTCAGATGGGCACTCGCAGCCGTGCTCGTCGGGTGGGGCGCCTGGTCGCTCGCCGAGCTTCCGCCGCTCGACCGACCGCTTCCGCCAAGCGAGGCGGACGCGCCCCTTTACGCGCTCGCCGTTCCCGCCGTCGTCTTCTACGCGTTCGCCGCCTACGGCTACTCGCAGCTCTACCGGCGACGCCCCGCAACCGTCCTGCTCGGAGTGACTGCTGCCTGGATCCTCCTCGCGGAGGCGATGGTGGCCGTCGCGTTCGCGCGCAACTGGCACGCGACCTGGTGGGAGTGGCACGTCCTGATGGCGGCTGCGTTCGGGCTCGTGGCCTACACGGCCCTGCGCGAGCGGGCGCGAGGGGAGCTCTTCGCGGGGCTGTACCTCGACGAGACGCTCGGCCGGATCGACAGCGGCTACGCGTCGGCGGTCAAGGCGGCGGCGTCCGAGGACCTCGATCGTGAGGAGCTCCGCCGCCGCTTCCAACTCGGCGCGGAGGAGGCGGCCGTCGTGGAGCGGGCGGCGCAGGAGGTCGCAGACGTCGAGGGCCTACTTCGGCCCTACCTCTCACCCCAGCTGGCAGCGCGCCTTCGGGCCGAGCCCGAGGTGGCCGAGCTCGGCGGCGAGGAGCGCAACGTGACGGTGCTCTTTGCCGATCTCCAGGGCTTCACAGATTTCTCCGAACGGCACACGCCGTCCGAGGTGCTCGAGATGCTCAACGACTACTGGGCGAAGGCCGTGCCCGTTGTCCTTGGTGACCACGGGGGCATGATCGAGCGCTTCGCCGGCGACGCCATCATGGTCGTCTTCAACGCCGCGGACGACCAGCCGGACCATCCCCAGAGGGCCGCAGAGGCGGCGCTCGCCCTCCAAGAGGCCGCAGAGAAGCTCGCGAAGAGCGAGCCCGGCCGCCCGAGGTTCCGCGTCGGGATCAACACGGGACCGGCGATCGTCGGGAACGTCGGGACCGCCGAGCAGCGGAGCTTCACGGCCATCGGGGACACGACCAACCTGGCCTCCCGGCTCCAGACGGTCGCCGAACCGGGCCAGGTCGTGATCGGCGAGGCCACCTATCGGGCGATCGGCGACGGCGCCCGGACCGTGCCGCTCGGCGCGCTCCGGGTCAAGGGCAAGGAGGGGCCCGTGGACGCCTACCTCCTGATCGCGCTGGGATAGGCTCCGAGCCGCCCAGACCCAAGGAGGATCAATGCCCGACGTCGCACTGACCTGGCTCGGCCACAACGCGTTTCGCTTCGACACACCGGGCGGCAAGCGTGTCTACATCGATCCGTTCCTCGACAATCCGAAGTGTCCGGAGTCCGAGAAGGAGCCCGAACGCGTCGACCTCATCGCGCTCACCCACGGTCACGACGACCACGTCGGCAGCACCGTGCAGCTTGCGCAGCAGTTCGGATGCCCGGTGGTGGCGCTCGTCGAGCTGCGCGGCTGGCTCTCGCTCCAGGGGCTCCCCGAGGACATGACCCAGGCCTTCAACAAAGGCGGAACCGTCGAACGCGACGGGATCAAAGTCACCATGACCGACGCCCACCACTCGAGCGGCGGCTTCGAGAACAACCAGTTCATCTATCTGGGCGAGCCCTGCGGACTGGTCTTCGAGGTCGAGAACGGGACGAAGCTCTACTTCGCCGGCGACACGAACGTCTTCATGGACATGCAGCTGATCGGGCGGATCTACGAGCCCGACATCGCGATCATCCCCATCGGCGACCACTTCACGATGGGTCCGCGCGAGGCGGCCGTGGCGCTAGAGCTGCTGGGCGTCAAGCGCTGCTTTCCGTGCCACTACGGGACGTTCCCGATCCTCACCGGCACGCCTGACCAGCTGCGGGAGCTGACCGACGTGGAGCTCCTCACACCCGAGCCCGGAGAGACCGTCGAGGTGTGATGCGCGAGCGCTGGTTCGGCTCGACCGGGCGCAAGGTGCCGCAGATCGCGGTCGAGGGGGAGTTGGACGTCGACGGCGCGCTCGTCCTCGACGAGCTCGACGACGAGGCACTGAGGCAGGCGTTCGAGGTTGGGCAGCCCGTCGTCGTGCGCGTTGCTTCCGCCGGCGCAGTGCTCCAGGCGCTCAAACGTCCTGAGGTGTCGTCGGTGCTCGTCCCGCCCGCCCATCGTGAGCTCCTCGACATCGACCTGATCAAGATGACGTACGGGACCTATTCGATCGCCGCCTGTGACCTCGAGGCCGGCCAGTGGGGCGTGGCGACGCAGTCGAAGTTCCTCGCGGTGGGCTCTCTGGTTCCGTGGGCGGAGCCGCATGTAGGAGCCGTGGCCACGCAGGCATATGCCAACCCGCGCTACGGCCCTCAGGGGTTGACGCTGCTGCGTGAGGGCCTCTCCGCAGACGCCGTCGTCGAGCGCCTGACCTCAGCAGACGAAGAACGTGAGCATCGTCAGCTCGGCGTCGTCGACCGCGACGGACGAGCCGCGACCTACACGGGATCGGAGTGCCACGACTGGGCGGGCGGGCGAACCGGCGACGGCTATGCAGTGCAAGGGAACATCCTGGTCTCGGAGGACACCGTGAACGCGCTCGCCGAGACCTTCGAGGGAACCGTCGGCAGCCCGCTCGCCGAGCGGCTGTTGGACTGCCTGGATGCTGCGCAAGCCGCCGGCGGAGACAGCAGAGGTCAGCAATCGGCGGCGCTCCTCGTCGTCGAGAAGGACGGCGGCTATGCGAACCTCTCCGACGTCCTCGTCGACCTGCGGGTGGACGATCACGAACGGCCGCTCGAGGAGCTGCGCCGGATCTACAGCCTGCACCAGGCGATCTTCGGCGAGACCCCCAGGGAGGAGTGGCTCCCGGTCGACGAGGAGCTCGGCGCGGAACTGCGCAAGCGTCTGGGGCGCCTCGGCTTCGACGGCGAGCTCGACGACGCCCTCTTCCGCTGGGCCGGGGGCGAGAATCTCGAGGAGCGGGTGGACGGCGTCGAGACGATCGACCCGGTGGTGCTCGAGGAGCTGAGGAGGCAATCGTGAGCGAGAGGTTCGAGGTCGCGACGCTCTCCGAGATGGAGATCCCTCCCATGCCGGGGAGCCCTCGGTGGTCACCGGTCCGGCATCACCTCGGCGTGGAGGCATTCGGGATCAACGCATGGACCGCGGACAAGCAGGGGATGGAGGTCATCCAGGACCACGACGAGCTCGGCGCCGGCGCCGGGAAGCACGAAGAGGTCTATGTCGTGCTCGCGGGGCGCGCGACCTTCACGGTCGACGGGCAGACCATTCCGGCCGAGCCGGGCACGATCGTCTTCGTCCGCGACCCCGGCGTCAGGCGAAAGGCGATAGCCGACGAGCCGGAGACGACGATCCTCGCGATCGGAGCGACGCCCGGTGAGATCTTCACGCCCTCGAACTGGGAGCGCTCCGCGCCCGCCTTCGGTTTCTTCGCAACGGGTGAGTACGACAAGGCGTTCGACGCCCTGCTGAAAGTGCATGAGACGTACCCGGACGACAGCGGGGTGCTCTACAACCTGGCCTGCGCCGAGAGCCGACTGGGACGGACCACGGATGCGATCGTGCACCTGCGGCAGTCGATCGACGACCAGGAGCGATTCCGCGAGATCGCCAAGACCGACGCGGACTTCGACTCGATCCGCGACCTGCCCGCGTTCAAGGAGCTCGTCGGCTCCGGCTCCTAGTCGTCGTCCCCGCCCCGGCCGCTCGAGCTGTCGTCCCCGCCCCGGCCGCGGCCACGATTCCGCCCGTGATCGTCCCCCGCTTCAGTGGTCGTTGCGACGGTGGTCGTGGGCGCCGTGGTCGTCGTGGTCGTGCGTGCGCGGCGACGCTGCGTCGCCTTCGGGCGGGGCGCAGCCGGCGCTGCCTGCGTCTCGGTCACCGGAGCGAGGCGGTCCCCGGCTTCGATGCTCGAGACCGGGAGCGCCACGGTGTCCCGGGCAATCAGGTGCGCGGCGAAGCCGAGCCCCGCCGCGAACACGAGGCCGAGCAGGATGAGGGTGGCGAAGCGCATGGATCCCAGGCTAGACGCGGCCGGGTAAAGCCTCGTCCAAGTCCCTGTTCGAGGTTTGCAAAGCCCCGGCGGCCGCCGGCAGGCGCACTTCGGCGCGCGCACCGCCCTCCGGCCGGTTCGTCATGCGCGCCGAGCCGCCCCAGCGCCGAGCAAGCGTCGCGACGATGGCCAGTCCGAGACCTGTTCCCGGCGCTCCGGTGCCGCTACCACGTGCGAACCGCTCGAAGACGTGCTCGTCCTCCCCGGGCCTGATCCCTGGCCCATCGTCGAGGACGGCGAGGTAGGCGTCCGAGCCCTCTACGCCGGATTCGACGGTGACCGCGCCTCCTCCGGGTGAATACTTGAGCGCGTTTTCGATCAGGTTGTCGAGCGTGATCGCGAGGTCCTCTTCGGACGCCTTCGCAAAGGCCTGACCGCGGCAGTCGACGACCAGTTCGTGGTCGCTCTGGGCCGCGCGGTCGGCCCACCGCTCGGCGGCGCGCTCGACTGCATCCGTGAGCGAGACCGTCGCCCGGGCGGTCGGGCGATCCCCTTCGCGCGCGAGCGTGAGGAGGGCGGAGAGCAGCCTCGCGAGGCGCTCGACCTCCCGCTCTGCGGCGTCCAGCTCGGCGGCCAGCTCCGGTCCCGCCTTCAACGACGCCGACTCCAGTCGAAGCCGCAGACCGGTCAGGGGCGTTCGGAGCTGATGCGAAGCGTTGGCGACGAACTCCCGCTGAGCCTCGAGTACCGCGGAGAGGCGATCGGTCATGTCGTTGAAGGCATGAGCGACCTCCCGATGCTCCTTCGAGCCCTCCGGCTCCGCGCGAGCTTCGAGGTCCCCGGCCTCCACGCGCCGGGCAGCTTGGGCAAGCCGTTGCAGCGGCCGCGCGAGAGTGCCGGCGAGCACCCACGCGAAGCACAGGCCGAGCGCGAGAGCGAGAAGCCCGATCCCGATCAGCCCGAGGACGTCGCGCCGCACTCGCTGGTCGATGGCGTCGACGCTCTGGGTCACCCGCACCGCGCCCACGCGCCGGTCGCCCTGCACGATCGGGACCGCCGTGTAGAGCAGCGACTCGCCGAGGGTCTCGCTGAAACGGCGGCCCTGTGCGATCCGCCCTCGGACGAGCGCAGTCTCGATCTCGGGCCGGTTTCGATACGAGCCGGTTGTCAGCCCGGCCGAATCGGCCAGCAGCCGCCCGGCCGAGTCGACGACGATGACACGGCCTCCGAGCTGTCGCCCCGCGTCCGCAGCGATGCGGCTCAAAGCTGCCCGGTCGTCGCGCTGCCCCGCCGCGCTGGCCGCGACGAGCTGGGCCTCCGCAGCAGCCTGCGCCTTGACCTCCGCGTCCACCCGGCGAGAGACGTTGAGGATCAGCGGAATCTCCAGCGCCACGATCACGAGCACGAGCACGTACGCGAAGGCGGCCAGCAGCCTGCTGCGGAGTGACACGCTCAGGCCTCGTCGGCCGTCGAGAAGCGGAAGCCGACGCCTCGCACGGTGTGGATGTACCGGGGCGACCCCGGGTTGTCGTCCAGCTTCTTCCGCAGTCCGCTGACGTGGACGTCGAGCGTCTTCGTCGAGCCGAACCAGTTCGTGTCCCACACTTCGTCGATCAGCCGCTCGCGCGTCACGACCGAGCCTGCGTTCTCAACCAGCAGGCGCAGGAGATCGAACTCCTTGCGGCTGAGCTCCAGCTCCTCACCGCGGAACGAGACGCTCCGGCGCCCTGTGTCGATCCGAACGTCTCCGATCTCCGTCGCACCTTGGACCCTGCGCTCCGTGGCCTCGGCCGCGCGCCGGAGCACGGCCCTGACCCGAGCGACGAGCTCGCGGGCGCTGAACGGCTTGACCACGTAGTCGTCGGCACCGAGCTCGAGCCCGGCGACGCGATCGGCCTCCTCGCCGCGAGCCGTCAGCATGATGATCGGAACGCGGGACCGCGCCCGCAGCTCGCGGCAGACGTCGAACCCTGATCCGTCGGGGAGCATCACGTCGAGGAGCACGAGGTCGGGCTTGACGCGGTCCGCGAGCGCGAGCGACTCACCTGCAGTACCGGACACCGCAGTGTCGAAGCCCTCGCGGCGGAGGGCTTCGACGAGCGGGGTGGTGATGGACTCCTCGTCCTCGACGAGGAGGATGGTGCGTCTTCCGAGCTGCATTTCCGAGGGTTCTACCCAAACTCCCCGGAATGCGCCCTCTAGCGGGCCCGGAAGCTCCCGCGCATCCCTTCCTGCGCGTGATCGCTGACGCCGCACCAGTAGGAATAGCGAACGCCCTTCTTCAGCTTCACGGTGATCGTGGCTGAGCTTCCGACGCCCAGCACGCGTGTCTTCCAGCTCCGGCCCCCACCGCGGACATGGAAGTCGTGACCCTCGTCGCCGTTGTTCCGGACGACGAGCTTCACGGTTCCAGACTTCGGGCTGGCCGAAAGCGAGATGCGGCCGTCGACCTCGCTCACCCGGACCGTCTGGGTCGCGGTCGAGCCGAGCGTCGGGATCGCGAGGGCCGTGGCGGCCACGAGCGTGCCGAACAGGATTGCCAGTGTTTTACGCATGCGGTTGTTCTCCCTTTTGTCGATTGCCTAGTCGTCGTCCGAGCCCCGATTCGAGCCAGAGCGGTCGTCGTCACCGTGGTCATCGCCACCACGGTCGTCGCCACCCGGGCCACGATTCGAATTCGCCCGGTCGTCGTCGGCGTCCTCGCGATCGCCGCGCTCGCCGGCAGCTGCCGCGCCGGTGCAGCGTGGGTCGTTCGCGTGCTCGGCCTCGTCGCACGGGCCGCTCAGGTCCTCGCCCGTCTCGAGCGTCGAGGTGAACGTGGTCGCGTCGTCGTTCGTGTTCGTGCCGAGGGTGGTGGCCGTCGTCGT
>DASSXA010000069.1:0-6737 GCA_035704315.1 Gaiellaceae bacterium | reverse complement strand
GGAGCGCATCGTCACCGTCCGCGGCGTCGGCTACAAGCTCGCCGCAGTATGAGCAAATCTCGACAAAGCTTGCGGTAGACGCTCAGCATCCACAGCTAGGTTGATGTGAGTGTCGGAGCTGGATTTCGGAATCAGGACGGCCGGGCTCGACGGCGATGCGTTCATCGTCTCGGTGAACGGCGAGGCGGACGCATACAACGCGCCTGAGCTGGAGCAGGCGCTTCGCGGCGTGCTCGCCCTGGGCGGGACGACGGTGGCCGTCGACATGCTCGATGTGACCTTCGTCGATTCCACCGTCCTCAGCGTGCTTCTCCGCTACCGGGGGCGGTTCAAGACGCTCGGAGGGGACTGCGTCATCGTGACCGACGATCGGAGGGTGCTCCGCACGTTCGAGGTCACGGGGCTCGACAAGACCTTCGTCATCGAGCGCCGCCTCTCTGACGCGATCGCCGGCATCCTGCCAGCCGGGTCTTCGTCGAACGGCGGCTAGCCGTCGAGCGCCAAGGACGCTTCGAGCGCGCCGCCCGCCGCGAGTACCAGCGCGTCGTCACCCGAGCGGCCGATGATCTGGATGGATGCGGGGAGCCCGTTCTCGGCGGCGCCTACGGGCACCGACAGCGCAGGCCATCCGAGCGCGTTGAACGGCAGCGTGAACCGGATCACCGCCTCCCGAACGGCGAGCTCATCGACGTTCGCGGGCGGCGGGACGAAGCCGAGTGTCGGGACGAGGAGCAGGTCGAGATCTCTCATGGCGGCTGCCGCCCGTTCGCGGTACTCCTCGCGTCGGCTGGCGGCCGCTTCGTACTCTGAGTCGGTGACGGCCAGGCAGCGCTCGACTTTCCCGCCGACGTTCGCGCCGTAGAGGTCCCGGTGCTCGGCGTAGAGGTCGCGGTGCACCTCGGCGACCTCGCGCATGAACATCGGCCCCACTCCTTCCAGGAGCGGGAAGTCGACAGTGCGCGGAATCAGGGGGGCGGCGGCCTCACGCACACGGGCGGCGATCAGTGGCTGGCAGTGCTCGAGCCAGGCGATGCCGACCGTGAAGGTCTGTTGGTGCGTGGGCTCGAACCCCGGAACGAGGGCCTCCAGCACATCGCTGCAGGCGGTGACCGTTCGCGCCATCGGGCCGGCATGGTCGAAGGTCGGCGCGAGCGGAAAGACGCCGTCCAGCGGCACCAGTCCAAACGTCGGCTTGAAGCCGACGACCGCGCAGCACGCGGCGGGGATGCGGATCGATCCGCCCGAGTCGGTTCCGAGTGCGGCGTCGGCGAGGCCTGCCGCGAGCGCGGCGGCCGAACCGCCACTCGATCCTCCCGCTGTGCGGCCGGGCGCGGCGGGGTTGGGGACCGTGCCGTAGTGCGGGTTCTGGGAGGTGACGCCGTACGCGAACTCGTGGAGGTTCGTCTTGCCGGTATTGACGTATCCAGCCGCCTCGAGCCGCACGACAGCATCGGCGCTTTTGTCCGGCATGTGGTCGGCAAAGACGACCGATCCGTAGGTCGTCGTCAGGCCCACGGTGTCGAAGAGATCCTTGACGGCGAGCGGGACACCGCTGGTAGGGACCGCCTCGGGGCGCGCGAGGAAGATCCCTTCCTCCGGCGCGCGTTCCGGCTCACTTTCAGCACGCATTGGCGCGATTCTCCCCACTACGCTTGGCCCGCAGGGTCCGTGGGTCCCCCCGCCCGGGTGGGGGTAGGCGGCGGTTCCGGCTAATTGAGCGCCAGATAGACGAACGCGATCAGGAAGGTGCCGGCGAAGAGCACGAGCGCCAGGCCGAAGAGTGCCAGGCCGGTGACCGTGTTCTTGTGCGCCAGCTCGTCCACGAGGTCGACCGGCGGCTGCATCGGCCTCGGCGGGATCGGCTGCTCGACTGGCTGGACGCCGGGCTCGCTCACAGGATCAGCGGGTCGACTGCCATCGCGACGAAGAGCAGGGCCAGATAGGCGAGCGAGTAATGGAACAGCACGCCGGCGCGCTTCGGGGACAGCTCCTGTCGCAACGACCACGCAAGCTGCAGGAACCGAGCACCGAGGATGGCGGCGGCGGCCAGGTAGAGAGGTCCGAACGTGCCGGTCAGAACCGGGATCAGGGTCAGGCCGACGAGAAACACCGTGTACAGCAGGATCTGCCTGGCGGTCTCCCGGTCCCCGCGGACGACCGGCAGCATCGGGATTCGCGCAGCCTCGTAGTCGCGCTTGATCAGCAGTGCCAACGCCCAGAAGTGCGGCGGGGTCCAGAAGAAGACGATCAGGAACAGATAGAGCGCCGGCAGCGCCAGATTCCCGGTCGCCGCCGCCCAGCCGACCAGGGGCGGCACGGCGCCGGCCGCTCCGCCGATGACGATGTTCTGCGGCGTCGAGCGCTTCAGCCAACGCGTGTACACGAGGACGTAGAACAGGTTCCCGACGAGCGCGAGACAGGCAGCGAGCACGTTGACGACCGAGGCCAGCAGCACGAACGAGAGCGCCGAGAGCGCAAGCCCGAACTCGAGCGCAAGCTCCGGGCTGACCCGCCCGTCCGCCACTGGTCGCCGCGCCGTCCTGCCCATCGAACGATCGATGTCGCGGTCGAGCACGTGGTTCAGCGCGCTAGCGCCCCCACAGGCGAGGCCGAGGCCGACGACCGTCGCGGTCAACAGGCCGGGATCGGGAATCCCCTGCGCCCCGACGAACATGCCGGCGGCGCCGGTCAGGAGGAGGAGCGACATGATCCGCGGCTTCGTCAAGGTCATGTAGTCCCGCCACGCGACGGGTGCCGGCCGTTCGCCCCGGTAGAGGCGCGCGGTGGTGACGACCGTCGCCGCCAGGGCCAGGGCCGCGAGAGCGAGATGCAGCGGCCGCAGCCACCAGCTCGCAATGGCAGCAAAGAAGAGAAGCAGGGCCGCGAGTGCCACCGGGAAGACCACGCGATGTGCAAACCAGGTCCCCAAAACCAGCGCCACGAGCAGAGGCGCCGCCACACCGACAAGCGCGCGGTGCGTGATGCCCAGCTCTCCACTTACGACGACGAGAACGCCGGCCGCCGACGCGCCGACGCCGCACAAGCGAAGCCAAGGCCCGGCGCGAACGCTCACACCCGCTCCTCCGCGAGCCGTCGGCGAAGGTCACGCAAGGGCCGCGAGCTCGTCACGTACGGCACCTTGTCGAAGTTCTGCGGCGGCGGCGGTGAGGTCGTGAACCACTCGAGCGTGTCGCCCAGCCACGGGTCGTTGACGGCGCGCGGGCTCCGCCGCCGCGCCCAGATCACGTTGGCGATGAAGAACAGCATCCCGAGACCCATGACGTACGACCCGAGCGTAGACAGCAGGTTGTAGAGCTCCCAGGATGAGTCGCTGTAGGTGTAGATGCGCCGCGGCATACCCATCAGCCCCAGGAAATGCTGGGGGAAGAACGCCAGGTTGAACCCGATGAACGTCAGCCAGAAATGCCACTTCCCGAGGGTGTCGTTCAGGTAGCGGCCGAACATCTTCGGCCACCAGTAGTAGAGCGCCGCGAAGATCCCGAACACCGAGCCGCCGAAGAGCACGTAGTGAAAGTGCGCGACGACGAAGTACGTGTCGTGCGCCTGCCAGTCGAACGGGAAGGCGGCAACGTAGATGCCCGAGAGCCCGCCGATGGTGAAGACGGCGATGAACCCGAGTGAGAAGAGCATCGGCGTCTCGAAGATCAGGTTGCCGCGCCAAGTGGTCGCGAGCCAGTTGAAGATCTTCACGCCGGTTGGGATGGCGATGATCATCGACGTGATCATGAACCAGATGTCGAGGCCCCAGCCGAGGCCGACGGCGAACATGTGGTGGGCCCAGACGAGGAGCGAATAGAAGCCGATCGCGACCGTCGAGAACGCGATCGCCTTGTAGCCGAAAATCGGCTTCCGCGCGAAGACCGGGAGGACCTCGGAGATGATCCCCATCGCGGGCAGGATCATCACGTAGACCTCGGGGTGGCCGAAGAACCAGAAGACGTGCTGGTAGAGGATTGGATCGCCGCCGTCGCCCGGCAGGAAGAAGTGGGTCCAGCCCTGGCGGTCGAGGAGCAGCATCGTCAGGCCCGCCGACAGGGCGGGAAGGACCAGGACGAGTAGCGCGGAGTAGATCTCGATCGTCCAGACGAAGAGCGGCAGCCGCATCCAGGTCATTCCGGCCGTGCGCATGTTGTGGATCGTCGCGAGGAAGTTGATCGCCCCCGCGAGTGACGAGAGCGACAGGACGTGGAGGCCGACGATCCACAGGTCCTGCCCGTTGCCGGCGGTCTCGACCGACAGCGGCGGGTAGGCCGTCCACCCGGCCTTGGCAGCGCCGCCCTTCGCGAACCAGCTCGCGTACAAGATCACGCCGCCGAGGAGGAAGAGCCAGTACGAGAGCGCGTTGAGGCGCGGGAATGCGACGTCCCGGGCGCCGATCATCAGTGGCACGAGGAAGTTCGCGAAGCCGGCGAAGATCGGCACGACGACGAGGAAGACCATCGTCGTGCCGTGCATGGTGAAGAGCTCGTTGTACGTGTCGCGGGAGAAGATGTCGACATTGGTCGCGATCAGCTGGGTTCGAATGAGCAGCGCGAGGATCCCGCCCGCGAGGAAGAAGATCAGGCTCGTGATGATGTAGAGGATCCCGATCCGCTTGTGGTCGACCGTGGTGACCCAGCTCGCGACGCGCCCCTGGTACCACGGGACTGGGTAGACCGGCGCCTCGGCGCGGCTAGCCACCGGGCTGGCCTCCCTGGCCGAACCGTTGCGTCAAGTAGCCGGTCAGCGCCTGGATCTGATCGTCACTCCAGCCCCTGCCGACCGGCGGCATCTTGTTCCGACCCTCGCGGACGATCTGCTCCACCGACTGCGGGCTCGAGACGGTCGCAGCGCTGAACGCCGGCCCGATGAACCCCTGTCCCTGATCGCCGTGGCACGTGGCACAGACCCCTTCGAACTCCTGCTCGCCGAGATCTGACCGGCCCGAAGCCTGGGTCGAGGCCTGCTCGGAGACCCACGTGTCGAACTGCTCGGCCGGGATCACCTGGATCTCGTTCTTCATGGCCGCGTGCTGCAATCCGCAGAACTCGACGCACTGCCCCTTGTACGTCCCGACCTTCGTCCCTTTGAACTCGACCTCGTTGATCCGGCCGGGGATGGCGTCCATCTTTCCGAAGAGCGCCGGCACCCAGTAGCTGTGGATCACGTCGTAGTCCGGGGCCGTGATGCGCAGCTTGACCACGCGATCCGCCGGCGCCACGAGCTTGTTGATCGCGACCGCGCCGTTTGGATACCGGTACTGCCAGTAGAACTGGCGGCCCACGACCTGGACCTCGAGCTCGTTGCTGGCCTCGAGCGACATGCCCGGAAGCTTGTAGAGGGTGAAGCCGGCGATCAGCACGAGGATGATGACCGGCGCCGCCGTCCAGGCGATCTCGAGGTTCGTGTTGCCGATGATCTGGGGGCCTTCCTCGTGCCTGGGACGGCCCTGATTCCTGTAACGCACGATGAAGACGACAAGCGGAACGGCCACTACGAGGAAGATCACGATCACGAAGAACGTGATGAACCAGAAGACGTCGGCGATCCGCTCCGCGTTCGGAGATTCCGGCTCGACGGGCGTCAAGCCTGAGGCGGCGAGCAGGGCGGCCGTTGCCACGGGCTCGGGCATTCTACGAGGGTGACCACCAGGGCGACCACATCGAGACGCCTCTCACATGGCTGAAGAGTCACGCGTCGAGCTGCCGCCCGAGGTTCCCGAGGACTTCGAGGTGTTCGTGAACGGCGTCCGGCAGGAAGCCGGTCGGGACTACAGCGTGCACGGACGCACCCTCGTCTTCAAGCGCCGGCTGGCCCAGGAGGGAAAGCTCGGCGCGATGCGCTGGACGAGCATCTTCCTCGGCGTCGCGGGGACCTACCGGAAGCACGATTCGGTCGACGTTGCCTACCAGCGAGACGGCCGTCGGATGGTCGCGACCGGGCTACGGCCTCAGACGTAGTACTTGGTTCGATCCGCTCACCGTGAGGCCCGGCTGAGGGCCTCCGGCGAGTGCGTAGGCGCGGCCGCGGTACCCGACCAGACCGAGCCCGTGGCGAGGGCGAGGGAGGCTCGGCAGGCTGGTCCACCGGCGGTTGCCCGGGTTGTAAGCGAAGACTGTCCGGATCGTCCCTCGAGGCTCCTCCCCGCCCGCCGAGACGAGACGTCCCGAGACCGCGGCCGCGGCGGTACCGCCGCGCCGGCCGGGCACCCGAGGGATCGCACGCCACCGGTTCGCCGCGGCGTCGTACGCCTCGACGATGTCGAGGTTCGTGTCCAACCCGCCGGTGCGGCCGGCCACGGCGTAGACGACGCCGCCCAGAGCGGCCGCACCGAGATGCTCCCTCGCTCTCGGGCCCGCGATCAGCGACCATCGTTGATCGTCGAAGTCAAAGGCGAACGCATCCTGGGCGAGGCGCCCCGGAGCCTCTACGCCGCCGACGACGTAGAGCTTGCCGCCGGCAACCGCGATGCCGGCGGCCGCGCGCGGAGCCGGAAGGGACGGCAAGGCGCTCCACCGTCCTCTCCGGAGGACGAAGGCGGTCGCCCGGGCCACCGATCCGGGGCCGTAGCCGCCGACGACGTAGAGCTCGGCGCCGGCGCCTGCCGCCGTCGCGTGGTCGACGCGCACCGGCAGATTCGGAAGCCGTCGCCAGCTGTTCCGAGCAGGGGAGTACGCATCGGCCCGAGTCGTGTTCTGGCCGTTGACGAGAAAGCCGCCCACGACGGCGACCTCACG
>DASSXA010000055.1:0-5025 GCA_035704315.1 Gaiellaceae bacterium | reverse complement strand
CGGCGTCGTTCCGGTGACCACCCGGCGTCCGGCAGGCGGAGAGACCTGTCGGCTGGAGACGTTGGCGCCGAGCTTGGAGCGGCTCATTCCGCTTCGCTCCGCCACCTCGTCGAGAACCCCGTCGCTGTGGACGATCTCGTTTACCGTGCTCGGATTCGTGGCGAGGCCCGGCACCGGCGCGCTGCCGGTCGGAGAGAACGGCTGGCCGAGGTAGAGCGTCGCCTCGGCCCGGTAGACGTCTCCGCCGCCGAGAGCGAGCGCATAGCCCGCCAGGATTCCCAGGACGAGCCCAAGGACCGGAAGCCACCAACGTTCGAGGACGGCGTTCCAGTAGCGCCGGAAATCGACCTCCTGCTCGGCCTCGAGGTCGAGATCCTCCCGTGCGCGGGGGCGTTCCGTCACAGCCATCTCAGCGGGCGACTTTAGCTACGAGGTCGGAGTAGAGACGCTCATGAGCCGCGGCGATCGAGTCCCAGGAGAGCGCTTGGCGCGCGTCCTCGGTGCCGCGAAAGGCCGCTTCCAGCTCCTCGGGGTCGTCGAGTAGGCGGTTGACAGCCTGCGCGAGGGCTTGTGGGTCGTCCGGCGGGACGACGAGGCCTGCGCCGTACTCGCGCACGGTTTCGCCGAGGATTTCGGTCACGACGGCAGGCCGTCCATGGCCGAGGGCGGTCGCGAGCGCCCCTGATGCCGACTCACCGCTTCGGTAGGGGAAAACCGTCAGGGTGGCCTCCCGCATCAGCGTCTCGACTTCGGAAGCCGACAGGTACCCCAGCCGCCACGCGATCCGGTCGGCGACCCCGAGGTCACGGGCGAGCTCCTGGACCGGCTCGATCGGGTCCAGCGGGTCGCCGGCGACGACCAGGCGGGCGTCGTGAATCTCGGGGAGGGCCCTGACGAGCACGTCCAGCCCCTTGTAGCGCCGGATCAGGCCGAAGAAGAGCAGGATTCGGCCCGCAGGAGGTTCGATTGCCGCCGGCGGTGCGTCGAAGGTTCCGTGCGGGATTTGGACGACGCGGTCCGCCGGAACCCCGAACGCCGAGAGCTGCTCGGCGCCCCGTTTGGTGTGCACGACTATGCGGTCGAAGGCGGAGTAGAGCCGTCGACGTTCGGCCGTGTCGGCATCTCCTTCGTGGGGGAGCACGTTGTGGGCCGTCAGGACGACGGGCCGGTTGCGGCGAAGGCGTTCGATCCACCGGAGGTCGTAGCGCTGCACGGCGAGCCACTGGACGTGCAGGACGTCCGGGTCCAGCGCGCCGACCGAGCGCATCAGCCTGATCACGCTGGGCACGTACTCCGCACCCTTGACGACGAAGCGGAGACGGGAGCGCGGAGCACGACGCAGCAGCCTCCCGGAGAGGGGCAGGAAGAGCTCCTGGCGGCGGTAGCCGTTCGGCGCCGGCGGGGCGCCGTAGGCGAAGGGCGAGGTCAGCAGATCGACGTCGTGGCCTCGCGCTCCGAGGGCGGAGGCGAGGTGGTGGTCGTACATCGGCGAGTAGCTGGGTGGGTCGAGCAGCGCGAGTTTCACAGCCGAACTGTGACAATACGGCCGCCAAACGCGCTGCCCTTGGACGTTCTCTACTTCCACCAGTACTTCGCCACCCGCCGGCGCTCGACCGCCACGCGCTCCTACGAGCTCGCGCGGAGGCTCGTCGAGCGCGGTCACCGGGTGACGATCGTGAGCCGTGACACCCGGCGGCTGGAGTCCGGCCGCGACGAAGAACCGCAGGGCCGCCTCATGGGGCGCGAGACGGTCGACGGAATCGACGTCCTCTATCTGAACATCCCCTATGCGAACCGCTATCCCAAGCCGGTCCGGCTTGCATCGTTCACCGCGTTCACGGCTGCCGCGACGGTCGCCGGGGCGCTCGAGCGGAAGCCCGACATCGTCTTCGCGTCATCCACCCCGCTCACTATCGGGATCGCAGGCCTCGTCACTGCCCGGCTGAAGCGCGTGCCGTTCGTCTTCGAGATCCGCGACCTGTGGCCGGCGGTCCCAGTCTCTATGGGGGCGCTGACAAGCGGCCCGGCAGTGCGGAGCGCCGAGTGGCTCGAGCGCCATCTCTACGACGGCTCCGAGCGGATCGTTGTGTGCAGCGTGGGCGCGCTCGAGGAGCTCCGCAGGCGCGGCATTGCGGCGGAGAAGCTCGTACTGATCCCAAACGCGGCCGATCTGGACGTGTTCGGGCCGGACGTGGTGGACCAGGGCTTCCGCGGGCGTCATGGGCTCGAGGGTCGATTCGTGGCGCTGTATGCCGGATCCATGGCGACGGCAAACGGGCTCGACCAGCTCGTCGACGCAGCGGACGCGCTCCGGCGCTGGGGCGACGAGCGGGTCACGATCGTCGCGCTCGGCGACGGGGGCGAGCGTCCGCGGCTCGAGGAGCGAGCCCGCGAGCTGGGTCTCACCAACCTGCTCTTCCTGCCGCCCGTGCCGAAGGAGGAGCTGGCCGGCGTCGTCGGCGCGGCCGATGTGACGCTCACGATATTCGCGCCTTATCCGATTCTGGAAACGACCTCGCCGAACAAGTTCTTCGACTCGCTGGCCGCGGGCAAGCCGGTCGTCGTCAACCTCGACGGATGGCTCCGCCGACTCGTGGAGGAGAACGATGCGGGCGTCTGGGTGCCGGCCGGGAACGCCGAGGCCCTGGCGGGCGCGCTCCTTGCCCTTGCCGGAAACCCGGAAGGCGTGGCGCGCATGGGCCGAAACGCCCGAGCGCTGGCCGAGCGCGAGTTCGGGCGGGACGAGATGGCCGACCGCCTGGCGCGGACGCTCGAAGAGGTCGCGGAATGAGGCGCGCCGTCGTCTTCGGCCTCCTCCACGCCGGGCTCGCCGTCACCCGCAGCCTCGGCCGCGCAGGGATCCCGGTCAGCGGGGTCTCATGGGATCCCCGTGAGTTCGGGCTTCGCTCGCGCTACCTCGACCGCAAGCGGGTCGTCGGCTACGGCGACGACAACGCGGTGCTCGAGGCCGTGCGCGAGGAGGCTCGCGACGGGCGTGTCGTCTTCTTCCCCGAGCGCGACGAGCACGTCGAGTTCGTCCTGCGTCACTGGGAAGAGCTGCGCGATCTCGCGGACCTGCCGCTGCCGGCCGACGCCGACGCCGTCCGGAGGCTGCGCCGGAAGGACGTGCTCCCCCTCGTCGCGGCGCAGGCGGGCGTCGCGTCGCCGGGAACAGTGCTCGCCGACGGCGACGAGTCCGTGCGCGGCGCCGGCCTCGAGCCGCCGCTCGTCGTGAAGCCGGTCGAGGGCCAGGCGTACGCGCTTGCGTTCAGGCACAAGGCGGTTGTCGCCCAGGATGTCGACGAGGCGCTTGCCGCCGTGCGGGAAGCGCAGCAGCGCGGCTTCCACATGATCGTTCAGGAGATCGTCCCCGACTCTCACGAGCGGGTGTACTCGCTCCTCACCTACATCGGGCGCGACGGGACGCCGCTCGTGACGCTCGTGGGACGCAAGGTGCGTCAGGGCCCGCTTCGCTTCGGGACGAGTGCCGTCTTCGAGGTCGACTACGAGCCTCGCGTGCTCGAGCTCGGGCTGAGGCTGCTCGAGACGGCCGGCTACACAGGGATCGCCCACGTCGAGTTCGCGCAGGATCCGCGCGACGGCGAGTTCCGGCTCCTGGAGGTCAACACGCGCCTCCCAGTCTGGGCGGCGCTTGCCGCGCACCCGCAGCTCGACCTCCCCCGGATCGCCTACGACGACCTGACCGGAAAGGACGTCGCGCCGATCCCGACGTTTCGCGAGAAGCTGACCTGGATCTACCTCGCCAAGGACGTCTGGGTCTCCGCGCAGATGGCCCGCCGCAGGGAGCTGAAGGTCGGCGACTTCGCGTCTCGCTACCTGCGCGGCCCCAAGGCGCGAGCCACGTTCGCGCGCGACGATCCCTGGCCGGCGATCGCTTCTCTCGCCTACCTCCGATCGCGAACGCCATGATTCCGGGGTTGAGAGCTCCATTCATGGCGAGGAGTTGTGTCGCCCGGCCGCGCTGCTCGGCGCGGAGGCGGCACCCGCTGGTCACGCCCATATCTCCTCGATATGAACGCGACCAGCGTTTGGGCCTCCGCATCCGACCATCGCACCCGGGCAACGAACCCCCACCATGAACGGAGCTCTAAGACGGCTAATCGACGTCGTGGGCGCGGGGTTCCTGACCGTGCTCCTGTCGCCGGTGCTCGCCGGGCTCGCGGCGGCGATCCGGTACACGATGGGCTCGCCGGTCTTCTTCCGTCAGCTGCGGCCCGGCTACAAGGGCCAACCCTTCGAGGTCGTCAAGTTCCGGACGATGAAGGACGCGGTCGATGCGGACGGCACTTCTCTGCCCGACGAGGAGCGGCTCACGCGCCTGGGGGTCTTCATGCGGCAGCTGTCGCTCGACGAGCTTCCCCAGTTGTGGAACATCCTCCGCGGGGACATGAGCTTCATCGGGCCCAGGCCGCTGCTGATGGAGTTTCTGAAGTGGTACTCGCCGGAACAGATGCGGCGGCATGACGTCAAACCGGGTGTGACGGGTTGGGCACAGGTCCAGGGGCGCCACGCCATCCTCTTCTCGAAGCGGCTCGATCTGGACGTCTGGTACGTGGACAACCGGAGCCTCGGCCTTGATCTCAAGATCCTCGGGCTCACGTTGCTGAAGGTTCTCTCGATGCGCGGTGCGCAACCGGCCCAGACCGACGCCGAGGTCGACGACGTCGGGTTGCACGATGCCGTGCGCCGGGAACGGGGGCTGTCGTGACTGCGGTGACGGAGACGCGCTGGGAGGTCGGTGGCGAGTTCCACCTGCCGGTCGACTCGCCGGGGCCGTATCACCGCTGGCCCGAGGGCTCGGTCTGGTACGCGCTCGGGCGGCATGCGGTAACGGCGCTCCTGGGTCGCCTGGGCCCGCGGCGACTCTGGGTTCCGGACTACTTCTGCCACGAGGTCGCACGCGGTTGGGCGGAGGCCACTGACGTTCAGCTCTACGAGGACGATCCGCGCTGGCCCGAACCTCGCTGGGAGTCGCTCAGACCCGGGCCACGCGATGCGGTGCTG
>DASSXA010000402.1:0-4025 GCA_035704315.1 Gaiellaceae bacterium | reverse complement strand
AGAGCGGGGTCACCCGGGAGTAAGGGCAGAAAGTCTCGCAGATCGTGCATTTCACGCAGTGGTCGAGGGAGTCGCGAATCAGCTCGGTCACGAGTGCTCCTTCAGGATCGAGCCGGCGGCTGCGAAGGCTGTCGCCAGGCTGAGCCCGTTGCCCGACGCCTCTCGCCAGGGAGCGGCACCCGCAAGTGTCGCTCCGGCTGCGTAGAGGTTCTCGAACCGAGGCCCTCCATCGGCGTCGGTCGGGCGAAGCTCGGAGTCGACTGCCACCCCCACGCGGTCGAGCGGCTGCTCGTCGAGATAGGTCGGCCTGAACGGCGGTCGCCCGTTGGCATCGCGTAGCCCGGTGAGCGGAAGGTCGAACACGGATTCGCGGACCTTTCCGTACGAGTCGACCTCGATTCCGCCCGCAGCGAGCCCGCCGGAGGCGAGCAGGAAAGAGCCTGCCCGATATGTCGTCGGCCTCGCCGCCGCCTGGACGACGACCCCCTCGACCCGGCCGTTGCCGGTCTCGGCTGCGATTACGGGTTGCCCGATCAGCGTCCGTCCGCCGGCCGCGCGTAGGGCGTCGCTCATCGCCTCGAAGAGGCGGATGCCCGGGACGGACGGGGGAAGGGTGGCAACCTCGAAGACCGACCGCTCCAGCCGCTCCTCGAGCTCCCGCCACACGTCCCCGGCGCTCGAGAGCCCGAGCACGGCGGGGAGGCCGACCCGCTCCTCGGGCTCGAGTTGGCCCTCGAGCCGGCGCACGACCGCGTCCCGGAAGGTGGGCTCTTCGAACCGTCTGGCGAACCCGAGGCTGCCGACGTCGGCCTCGCCTTCCACGCGCGGAGCAATGTCGATCGCACGTGCCGAGACAGCCGAGACCTGACTCAGGTTCTCGGCGAGGTAGGCGGGGTAGAAGTCCTTGAGCCCCTTGAGGCCGACGAACACGAACCGGCCGCCCGCGCGCAGGTCGCCGCCGGCCATCGTCTCGGGAACGAGCGCCGAGGGCTTGGGCACGCCGACGGCGGTGGTGAGCAGGAAGTTCTCTCCGAGCCCACCGCGATAGCCCAGAGCAGGCAGGCGGCCCTTGAACCAATCGATGCTCGCCCGGATCAGCTCGGTCGAGAGCTGCGCATACGGGTGGTCCGGATGCGCGTCTGCGAATCCCGGCAGCGCCTCCATCGGGCTGTCGACGCTCTCGTCGGCGAAGCCGAGCACGTCGATCGTCGCGGGGGCGAGACGCGTCGAACCCACCCCGCGCGCGACAACGATTACCCGCTGACCTTCGTCGGCGAGACGGAGAGCCGCCGTCAGGCCGGCGAGCCCGGCTCCGATGACAACGGTGTCGTAGGTCATGTGGGCAAGTGCTGGACGCCGAGCACGCCCTGGAAGATCCAGTCGTCCAGCCGCGCTTGTCGCAGTTGGTCGCCGTAGAGGATCGGATGCACGCCTTTCCAGCGCTCCTGCAGGAATGAGAGCAGCGCCGCATTCGCCTCATCGTTGTCGAGGCGTTCGACGGCGTGGAGAATCCCGGTCGCCCGGTAGATGCAGAAGCCGCCCTGGCAGGGGCCCATTCCCAGCCGGACGGTCCGGCGAAGGTCGTCGAGGTTCGCCGTCTGCCGCTGCTCCATCGCCTTCTCGAGCCGCTGCCGCGTCACGAGCTCGCACTCGCAGATGATCTCCTCCGATTGTGGAACGGGCTCGCGCGCGCGAAGCCGCGCGCCGAGCTCGTAGAACTGGCCGTCGTCCGAGTCGGGCAACGGTTCCATGTGCGTGCGGCACGGCCGATCCACCCCGAGCTGAGCGCAAACGGTGTCCACCGCGAGCTCGGCCATGAGCCGGAACGTCGTCGCCTTGCCGCCCGTAATGGTCACGAAGCCGTCGATGCCGTCTCGTGTGCGGTGGTCGAGGAGCGCATGTGAGCGGCTCACCTCGCGCGTGTCCTCCACCTCTTCAGGCGAGAAGAGCGGGCGCGCTCCGATCCAGACCCGGAGCGCGCGTGCCTCGCGGAAGCCGGGCACGAGCTTCTCTCCCTCGTCGAGCATCTCGTCGACCTCGGGTTGCGTGACCTCGAGCTCGTCCGGGTCCACGACCCGCATGTCCGTGGTGCCGATGATGCAGACGGTCCTGATCGGGACGAGAATGTCGCCGTCCGCCGGCGGCTTGCAGCGATTGAGCACCGTCTGCACCAGCCGGTGGTTCATCGCGATCATGATCCCCTTGCCGGGGAGCACGCTGACCCGGCAGCCGGCCATCTCCGCGATCTCGCCGGCCCACGCGCCGGCCGCGTTCACCACGACCTCTGCGCGCACGCGCAGCTCTTCCCCGGTCAGCTCGTTGTGAAGGACCGCACCGGTCACTTTCTGGCCGTCGCGCTCGAGGTCGACGACGCGGTGGTAGAGCCGGATCTCCGCCCCGTGCTCCCGCGCCGAGCGGGCGCAGGCCCAGACGAGCTTCCAGGGATCGAGCGCGGCGTCCGGGACCGTGAAGGCGCGGGAGATGCCGGGCTGAAGGCGCGGCTCGCTGTGTAGCACCTCGGCGACGGGGATCTCCTCGACCGGTACGCCGGTCGCTCGACAACCTTCGAAAAACGTGTCGCCGAAAGCGGGGTCGTCCCACGGAGTCGAGACGAACAGACCGCCGGTGTCCTCGATGCAGTCCGACGCGATGCGCCGGAGGATGGCGTTCTCGGCGACGCACTCTTTTGCGGCCTCCGGGTCCTTGACGGCGTAGCGTCCGCCCGAGTGGAGCAGGCCGTGGTACCGACCCGTCGTGCCGTGTGCCAGGTCCTTGCGCTCGACGAGCACGGTCTTGAAACCCCGCATCGCGGCATCGCGGGCGACACCGGCTCCGGTCGAGCCGCCGCCGATCACGAGGACTTCAGTCTCGAGAGACGCCACTACTCGCCGTGGTTCATCGGGAGCCGTGACGAGAGTACACTCGGCGCGTCAAAAGAGGAGGACGTATGGAGCCGGAAGAGCGCAAGAGGGACGAGCAGGAGGGCGACTTCGCGGAGGGGATCGAGGATCGCGAGCACCACCCCGAGGACGAGAAGAAGGGCGACTTCGCCGAAGGGATCGAAGAGCGCGAGCACAGGCACGAGGGCGACTTCGCCGAGGGGATCGAGGATCGCGAGCACCACCCCGAGGACGAGAAGAAGGGCGACTTCGCCGAAGGGATCGAGGCAGACGACTAGGACTGGGCCCGGCGGCCCTTGGCCGCCGGGCCCTCCTCAATAGACGTCGCTCCTACTCCACCCAGTCGAAGGTGCGAGTAACCGCCTTCTTCCAGAGGCCGTACTCCTTGTCACGCTCCGCCGCGTCCATTTGGGGCTGCCACTCCTTGTCCTTGCCCCAGTTGGCACGTAGGTCTTCGACCTCCGACCAGAACCCGGTCGCGAGCCCTGCCGCGTAGGCCGCGCCGAGCGAGGTCGTCTCGGCGACGGTCGGCCGGATCACCGGAACGTCGAGAACGTCGGCCTGGAACTGCATGAGCAGCTCGTTGTAGACCATCCCGCCGTCGACCTTGAGCGAGGTCAGGTCGACGCCCGAGTCGGCGTTCATTGCGTCCACCACTTCCTTGCTCTGCCAAGCAGTGGCCTCGAGCGTCGCGCGGGCGATGTGGCCTTTGTTGACGTACCGGGTCAGTCCGGCGATGACACCGCGCGCTTCGCCCCTCCAGTAGGGAGCGAAGAGGCCTGAGAACGCGGGTACGAAGTAGACCCCGCCGTTGTCCTCCACCGTCTTCGCGAGGTCTTCCACCTCCGGCGACTCCTTGATGAGCCCGAGGTTGTCCCGCAGCCACTGGACGAGCGCGCCCGTGATCGCGATCGCGCCTTCCAGGCAGTACACGGCCGGCTGGTCGCCGATCTTGTACGCGAGCGTCGTCAGCAGGCCGCTCTTGGACTGGACGGCCTCGTTGCCGGTGTTCAGGAGCAAGAAGTTGCCCGTCCCGTAGGTGTTCTTGGCCTCGCCGACGGCGAAGCAGGTCTGGCCGAAGAGCGCGGCCTGCTGGTCGCCGAGGTCGCCGGCGACCGGGATTCC
>DASSXA010000401.1:0-6739 GCA_035704315.1 Gaiellaceae bacterium | reverse complement strand
GGCGATCTCGAGCACGACCGGAACCGTCCGAAGCGCCTTGGCCAGGCCTCCTGCGCCGGTCGTCTCCTGTCCGATGCAGCCGCAGGCAAGTGGCACCGTTTCGTCACGGAGTCGCGCCTCCTGGCCGCCGACGCGGATCTGGATGACGACGAAATCGGCTCCTTCCAGAGCGGCATCGAGGTCGCCGGTCACGAGCAGCTCACCGCCGAATCCATGCCGTTCGAGCATCCGTCGCGTCATGCCGCCGAGGACGTCCAGCCGTTCAGCGTCGACGTCGTGCAGGGCGAGCCGCTCGACGTCGAGCCGGTCGAGCCCCGAAACGAGCTCCGGGGTGTAGGTCGAGCCGGCCCCGACCACCGCGAGCCTCATCCCTTCACCCCCGTCAGGGTCACGCCCTCGACGAAAGCGCGCTGCGCGAGGAAGAACAGGACGATCACGGGCGCCATGAAGAGCAGCGTCGCCGCCATCGTCAGGTTCCACTGCACCTGGTAGATCGTCCGGAACTGGGCCAGCCCCAGCGACAGCGTCCAGTTCGAGGGGTCCTCGCTCGTGTACAGGAGCGGCCCGAAGAAGTCGTTGAAGCAGAAGAGGAACTCGAACAGCGCGACTGCGGCGATGGCCGGCTTGGCCAGGCGCAGGAACACCGATACGAGTATGCGCAGCTCTCCGCAGCCGTCCACGCGCGCCGCGTCCGCGTACTCCTCGGGGATCGTCATGAAGAACTGCCGCAGGAGAAAGATCGAGAAGGCGTCGCCGAGGAAGTTCGGGATGATGAGCGGCCACAGCGACCCGACGAGGTGCAGCTTCGAGAACAACACGTAGACCGGGACGACCGTGACCTGGAACGGAAGCATCATCGCCACGAGCACGAGGACGAAGACGGCGTCCCGGCCTCGCCAGCGAAGCCTGGAGAGCGCGTAGGCGACGGGGATGCTCGAGACGAGCACGCCGATCGTGGCGAGCACGGCATAGATCGACGTGTTGAGGGCGTAGCGCCAGATCGGCGCGGTGTGGAAGACCTCGGCGAAGTTCCCCCACTGGAACGGGTCGGGCCAGAGCTTCGACGAGAGCGCCTGGTTGTTCGTCATGAGCGAGGTCAGGACGATGAAGACGAACGGCGCAAGGAACATGATCGCGGCCGCGATCAGGAGGCTGTGGTCGGCGACCGCGATCAGGAACTTCTTGCGCCTCGGGCTCATCGCCGCCCGGCTCCCTGGTAGAAGACCCACAGCCGTGAGCTGCGCAGGATCAGCAGCGTGATCGTCAGGGCGACGGCGAGCAGGAGCATGGCCATCGCCGACGCGTAGCCCATGTTGAAGTAGCGGAAGCCCTGGCTGTACAGCAGCACCGGGTAGAAGAGTGTCGAGTTCTCCGGGTAACCCAGGTTCACGGCGCTCTCCGATGCCGCCTGCCCGGTGGCGACCGAGGCCGCGACGTAGGCCTGGGTGAAGTACTGCAGACTCTCGATCACCCCGATGACGACGGCGAAGAGGATCACTGGACTGATCGTCGGGAGCGTCACCCAGCGAAGGCGCTGGAGCGGCCCGGCGCCGTCGATCAGAGCCGATTCATAGAGATGTCGCGGAACGTCGATCAGCGCGGCGAGGAAGATGATCATCAGGTTCCCGACGCCCCACATGCCGAGCAGGGCGAGTGACGGCTTCGACCAGGTCGGCGAGTTGAACCACAGCGGCCCCTCGATACCGAGATGCCCGAGGATCACGTTTACGGGGCCCGTCGCGGGGTTGAGGAGGTAGACGAAGCCGAGCGTCGCCGCCACCGGCGGCGCGAGGGCCGGCAGGTAGAAGACCGTCCGGAAGAACCCGACGCCGCGGCGGGCCCGGGTCAGCAGCAACGCGACGCCGAACGCGAACATGACCTGCAACGGCACCGCGATCGCCATCAGCCAGAGGGTGTTCTTGACCGCCGGCCACACCTGCTGGTCCTGTTGGAAGAGGAACCGGTAGTTCGCGAGGCCGACCCACCGCGGGGGCGACAGCAGGTCGTAGTGCGTCAGCGAGAGGTACGCGCTCGAGACGAGTGGATAGCCGAAGAAGACCGTGAACCCGACGAGCCAAGGGCTCATCAGGCCGAGGACAAGCGCGCGGCGCCGCCAGGCTGCCTTGCGTCGCGCTCGCCGTCGGTCTCGCACCGGACCGGCGAGGGCGCGGGGACCCTCGACGACCGGCGTCGAGCTCACGGCACCTCGCCTCCGGCCTGTTCGAGCGCTGCGTCGATTTGCTTGTCCACGTTCTCGAGCCCCGCGTGCAGATCTTCGTCCTTCACCCGTCCTGCCTGCCACTTCTCGATGAAGCTGGTGAAGAGCGTCTGGTTCTGCGAGCCGATCTTCAACACCGGCTGGGTGCTGGACTTCTCGTTCTTGAAGATGTCGAGGAAGGTCGCAAAGAGCGGATCCTTCGTCAACTTCGGCGAGTTCTGGGACTCGATCGTCGACGGGACGTTGTGCAGCCCGTTCGACATCTCCGCGAGGGTGTCCGTGTCCGTGGCCATGAACTTCAGGAGCTGCCAGCCCGCCTCGGCGTGCTTCGCGCCCTTCGGAAGCCCCATGATCGTCCCGATCACGAAGCCGGAGCCGTAGAGATCGGGCTTCGAGGTGGGGTGCGGCGCCGTCCCGTACTTGACCTCTGGATGCTCGGCCTTGAGGAACGCGGTCCGGTACTCGCCGTCGAGGATCAGCGCCACCTTGCCGGTCTCGAATGCGTTCGAGGGTGAGAACTCGTCGCCCGCGCCGGCCTGCCAGCGGACGAGCTTGTCATAGCCGTACCAGTCCACGAGCTTCTTTTGCCAGCGCAGCATCTCCTCCCACGCGGGATCCTTCGAGAGGCCCGACTTGCCGTCCTTCATCCACGTCGCGCCCCACATCGGCCCCCAGTGGACCGGCGCGTTCTCGTACCAGTTGAGGAGCGGATCGAAGCCGACGATCTTGAGCGAGCCGTCGGGATTCCGCTGGGTCAGCCGCTTGGCGTAGTCGGCGAGCTCGTCCACCGTCTTCGGCGACCCCGTGATGCCGGCCTTCTGGAGGAGCGTCTTGTTGTAGTAGAAGCCGTACGCGTCGGCCAGCAGCGGCATCGCGCAGCGCTTGTCCCCGTACGCCGTGTAATCGCGGATCGTCTTCGGGAACTGCTCCATGTCGAGCTTGTCCGCATCGATCCGGTCGTTCAGGTCCGTCCAGGCCCCGGAATTGCAGAAGGCTCCGAGGTTGTCCGTCTCGAACATGGCCGCGACGTCTGGCGCATTGCCGGCATGGATGGCCGCCGTGATCTTGTCCGCCGTGATCGCACCGACGCTCTTGACCTTGATCCACGGGTAGGCCTTCTCGAACCTGGCGATCCCATTGTTGATCACGCCCTGCTCACGGTCGGTGAAGGGGCTCCAGAACGTGATCGTGACGGGCGTCTTGTCGGTCGTCTGTGTGCCTGCGGCGGAGTTGTCCGAGCTGTCGTCGCCCATGCAGCCGGCCGAGACCACCGAGGCGACGACGACGAGGAGTACGGCGAGCGCACGCTGCATGAGGTCCTCCCGAATCTGGTTAGAAAGCTTTACGAGACGTCGTATATCGCACTCGACCGGGCGAAGTCAACCTCGTAAGTTCGCGCTTTCTTGGTTAGTGTTCTTCACGGGATGTCCGTTCCGCCCCGAGCCGTGCCGCCGCTCCTGAAGCGTCTCAACGAGCGGACCGTGCTTGACGCCGTTCGCGAGTCGGCTCCCATCTCCCGGGCGGAGATCTCACGCCGTGCGGGGATCTCGAAGCCGACCGTCTCACTCGCCCTGCGCTCACTCCTCGACGCCGGGCTCGTCCGCGAGGCGACGGACGGCCCGGGTGGCCCGAGCTACGGCGCCGTCTACTTCGAGCCCGTCCCCGACGCAGCGCTCGTGCTCGGGCTCGACCTCGGCGCGCGCTTTCTGCGTGGTGCGATCTGCGATCTGGGCGGCTCGATTCGGGTCCGGCAAGACGTCGAGCTACCCGAGGCAGACGCCGAGCTTGCCCTCGCGGCGGCGACGGCGCTTCACGATTCGCTCGTGGCAGCGACCGGCCTCTCCGCCGACCTGATCGACGGCGTCGTGGTCGGAGTTCCCGCGGTCGTCGAGCGCCGAAGCGGAACGCTCCAGCTGGCCGACAACGTTCCAGGGCTCGGCGGACGCCGGTTCGGAGCCGAGCTGGGCGCGCGCCTGGGTCTCGACGTGGTGGTCGAGAACGACATCAACCTCGCCGCGCTCGGCGAGCAATGGCGGGGAGTGGCCCGAGGAGTCGACGACTTCGCCTTCCTCTCGATCGGTACCGGCATGGGAGCCGGACTCGTGCTCGGAGGCGAGCTCCACCGCGGTCGAAACGGGGCGGCCGGGGAAGTCGACTACGCGCTGGCAGGCCTTCCGGACGACGTCGATCCTTGCGCCGAAGCCGTCTCGCCGCTCGCGGCACGCCTCGCGAGGAACGTCGACGGAGGAACCGCGCTCAGCGCCCCGTACGGCGCGCCCGCGGTCTTCGCCGCCGCTCGCCAGAGCGATCGGCTGGCGCGATCCGTCGTCGAGGAGCTCGCGCGGCGGATCGCCCTCCACATCGCACCGATCGCCGCGGTGGCCGATGTCGCGCTGATCGTCCTCGGGGGCGGATTGGGCTCGAACGGCGATCTCCTGCTCGACCCGGTGCGAGAGCACCTGGCGGCCTGGATGCCTTACCCGCCGCAGGTCGAGGTCTCGAGCCTCGGCGAGGCGGCAGTGCTCACCGGAGCGCTGGCGGTGGGCCTGCGCTCGGCGCTGGACAACGTGTTCGTCGCGACGCGCGGCTGATCAGGGGACCAGCGGAGGCCCGACCGGCGGATCGGTCGGCCGCTCCTCGGGGGCATGCTCTTCCTCGGGAAGCTCTACCTCGCTCGGCACGCGCTCATCGTCAGGCAACTCCTCTTCGCGGCGCCCCTCTTCGCTCCACTCGAGATCTTCTTGACTCATGAACACGATGTTTCGCGATGAGGCAGCAACGAAACATCCGGGTACGCTTGCCTCGTGGAGCCGCTCGTCGACAGCTGGGGTCGCGAGATCAAGAGCCTGCGCGTGTCCGTCACGGACAAGTGCAATTTCCGCTGCCGCTACTGCATGCCGGCCGAGGGGCTCGAGTGGCTCGGACGCGACGAGATCCTGAGCTTCGAGGAGCTCACGCGCGTCGTGCGGGTCCTCGCGGAGATGGGCGTCGAAGAGGTACGCCTAACCGGCGGGGAGCCGCTGGTGCGGCGCGACCTGCCAACCCTCGTCTCGATGCTCTCCGAGCTCCCCGGCGTCAACGACCTCTCGCTGACCACGAACGGCGTGCTCCTCGATCGTTACGCGAAGCCGCTCGTCGACGCGGGCCTCAGGCGGCTGAACGTCTCGCTCGACTCGCTCTCGCACGTCCGGTTCGCGGAGATCACCAGACGCGATGCGCTCGATCGCGTGCTGGCCGGGCTCGCCGAGGCCGAACGGCATCCCGAGCTGCGGCCGATCAAGGTCAACTGCGTGGCCATCCGCGGCTTCACGGAAGAGGAAGTGCCCGCGCTCGCCGACCTCGCGCGGCGGAAGCCCTACGTCGTCCGGTTCATCGAGTTCATGCCCCTCGACGCCGACGAGCGTTGGGTCGAGGACGACGTGCTCACCGGAGGCGAGATCCGCGCGCTGATCGAAGAGCGGTGGCCGCTCGTGGAGATCCCCGCAAAGGCGTCTTCGACCGCTCGCCGGTTCCGCTTCGCCGACGGCGCCGGCGAGATCGGGTTCGTAAACCCGGTGTCGGAGCCGTTCTGCTCCAGCTGCGACCGAATTCGCCTCACGGCAGACGGGCAGCTCCGGACCTGCCTGTTCTCGCGGCGGGAGTGGGACCTGAAGACGCCGCTGCGCGAGGGAGCAACTGACCGGGATCTCGCCGGCCTGCTCCGCTGGGCGGTGCGCCACAAGGAGCTCAAGCACCGCATCAATGACCCGGGATTCGTCCGGGCGTCTCGCTCGATGAGCCAGATCGGCGGCTGAGCCGGCCACTCGACGTGCCGCAAGTCGCAACTGTTACGAGGTCCGCCTGGTCGACTCGGCGGCTCCGAATCCCTGCGTAGAATCGAACGATGACCTCGGTCGCCGCCGAACGCCGAGTCCTCCCCCGCGGCTGGCTGGACCTGTTCAAGCAGGTCCTGATCTGGTTCGGGTTCGTCCTCGCCTACCAGGTCGTGCGCGGCATCGCCGACCGCAGCCCGGCGGTCGCCTTCGAGAACGGGCGCGATGTCATCGACATCGAGCGCCGCGTCACCGGCCTGTGGGAGCTCTCGTTTCAGAGCTGGACGGAGTCGTACGAGCTTCTCGGCCGCCTGACGTCCTGGACGTACTGGCTCTCCCAGTTCGCAGTCGTCGGGCTCGCGCTGCTCTGGGTCTACTTCCGCCGGTACGACCACTTCATCAAGTTCCGCAACGTGCTGATGCTGGCGAACGTGATCGGGCTCTTCGGCTACGTGCTGCTGCCGACCGCACCGCCGCGGATGTTCCCCGAGGTCGGGTTCGTCGACACGCTGGCCTCGATGGGGACGCCCAACCACGGCTCGACCCTCGTCGAGCTGGCCTCGAACCCCTATGCGGCCATGCCGAGCCTGCACGCCGCCGACGCGCTCATCGTCGGAATCACGCTCGCGATCCTCGTCCGACCGATCTGGCTGAAGGTCCTCTGGCTGCTCTGGCCGATGTGGGTCTGGTTCTCGGTGATGGCGACCGC
>DASSXA010000396.1:0-3422 GCA_035704315.1 Gaiellaceae bacterium | reverse complement strand
CGGCGATCAGCACCACGACGACCGCGGGCTGGGAGGCCGAGAGAGTTCCGCCATTGTCCAGTTGAGCCGTGCTAGCTATCGCGACTACGCCGAGTAGCGTGAGTGCAGCAAGCATCCGGCTTAGGACCACCGGTTTAGATCCTGCGCCCGACCTGCCGTGATCGCAAGTCGTGGCGTTGCGAGCGGGCTTACCGAACTGTTACGGCCACCGCTCTCTTAGAGGTCGAGCGTTCGCGGGCGCAATCGGGGCTGCCGTGGCGCCGAGGCCGCTGTACGTGACCGTGTAGGCCCACGCCGAAGCGTTGCTTCCCCACGTGACGGCGATTTCGCGGATGACGTTGTCGGCGCCGACCGTCACCGCCGCTTGCAGGGGCGCTGAGGGATCGGCCGCCTCGTCGTGAGCCACGTTGCCGAACGGGAGCACGCGAATCGGCTGCCCTCCCTTGAGGCCGGCCTCCCTCGCGATCAACCCGGCCGCGACGGTGCCGCTGTAGACCGTGGAACCGTCGTCGAGCGAGCGCTTCTGGAGGCCGGTCATGCCGCCGGTGGTCCTGCGCAGGGTGACGCCGCCGACGTCCTCACGGACCGAGGCTAGGTACTCGTCGGGGGTGGTACCGCTGCCGGGGTCGATGTTCTCCGGCTTGCCGAGCACGACCCAACCGCGGCCAGGCTCGACGCCGTAGAGGATTCCGTCGACAACGAGCAGCCACGACCCGGCCCTGCCCCGGCGCTGGGGCGCGTCACTCCTGACGGCGAGATCGGCGCCGTGCCAGCGGATCGTCGTCCCCGCCCAGAGCTCGCCGTTGTGGGTGATCCGGACGACCGCAGTGCCCGAGCGCTCGGCAGAGGCGGCGGTGACCGTCGCGGCTCTCTTCACCGCGGCGGTTGCGTCCTCGGTGCCGGGCGAGCCGATCGTCGAGAGTGCGGCAACGGCAGCTGCAACCGCCAGCAATGTGGCGGCCACGACGCCTATCAACCGGCGTCGCGGAAACGATGTCTGGGGGTCCGACACGCCGGCGCCAGCCGCGACCCGTGCCTGGATCGCGGCCGCGGCCGCCTCAACCGATTCCGCGAAGCCGGCCTTCGCGCGCGGGTTTGACCTTCGCAGGGCCTCGAAACTCCGGCTGGTGTTCATGATCCTCCTTCGACAGCGGCTCGTGGATGTCGTACAGGCAACTCGTTCGCGACCCGCGACAACTCCTCGAAGACCGTTCGGAATCGACGCCGGGCCCGGTGCAGTCGCCCGCGTGCAGTCACCGGCAGGCAGCCGAGCACGGAGGCGATCTGCGCGGGCGAGAGGCCCTCCCACTCCGCGAGCAGCAGAACCTCGCGATCAGCCGACCCCAGCCGGCGCAGCGCCTCATGGACGAGCGTCTCCTCTGGGTCAGGCGGCCTCGGAACCGCCGCCTCGAGCGTCAGACGATCCTCCAGCGCCTTGCGGCGGCGGTTCGACCGGCGCTGATTTGCGATCACCTTCCGTGCGGTGGCATACAGCCAGACGCGCGCCGCTTCTCCGCCGGGTAGCTCGTCTAGCCGACGCCACGCGGTGAGGAACACCTCAGCGACCGCGTCCTGAGCGTCGCTCGCAGTCGCCGACCGCCACCCGCAGTACGCGACGATGTCCGAGCTGTACGTCGCGAAAAGCGCATCGAAACGCCGCTTGCGCTCTCCGTCGCTCATAACCCGTCCATGTCCGGCACGACCTCAATCGTTCGATTCAGCTTCGGACGCCCCCTCGTTGATGAGCTCGATCCACTCCGCGAAGAGCGGGTCGACGACGACGTGCTTCCCGTCGACCGACTCGATCTCTGCCGTGGCGCTCAGTCGCGGGAGGGCCTTGCGCACCATGTCCTTCGTCAGCTCCAACCTCCGACGGACATCGGCCTTGTACGGCGACCCCTCGCCCGCGATCACCGCCCGCATCGTCTTCTGCTGTGACGTATCGAAGCCGCGCCAGAGTGCGTCGAACTCGGGGTTGAGGTCGGCAAGGGCGCCCGCGTGGGCCGCGCGCCAATGATCGAGCGTCGCCGTCTCGCCCTCCGGGACCTCGCGCCAGAGCCGATGCGCCAGCAGCATGGTGCGCTGAGGGTGTCCTTTGGCCGACGCCATCAGCGGGTTGAGCGCGTCGCCGACGCCGCGGCCGGATTCGCTGAACCGCTCGACGACATAGGCGGCAATGTCGTCGTTGCGGAGCCGCTGGAGACGCATGGGAACGGCCGATCCGTAGAGCGGGCGGTCCTTGCTCTCGAACAGCTGCTTCATCAGCGCCGGCTCCGAGCCGGCGAAGACGTACGAGGCGACTTCTCCGTGATGCTGGATGTGGCTGCGAATCAGGCCGTCGAGGTCTGGGACCTTGTCGACGTCCTGGAACTCGTCGAGCGCGACGAAGGCCCGGTAGCCGCCGCTCTCCTCGAGCCGAAGCGGCAGATCGAGCAGTGCGTGCAGCGCCGGCAGCGGATCGGCCTTGGGGTCGAGTCGCAGCTTCGCGCTGATGCCGTAGGCACCCAGCGAGAGACCGATCCCCGTCTTCTGGAGGAACTCCTCCACCTTCGCCCGGAGCGGGCCTTTCAGGTGTCTGGAGTAGGCACGCTCGAAACGGACGGCCACATCGGCAATCGAGGAGACCCGGTACAGGTCGACGAGGACCGGAATGAGGCTCTCCTGCTCCTGACCGTCGCGAAGCGCGCGCCGCAAGAGGCTCGTCTTGCCGTACTTGCGCGGCGCGAACAGGCGGACGAAGTGCCCCCCGACGACATTGCGCAAGAGCTCCTGGGTTTCTTCGTCGCGGTTGATGATGTCCTCGGGGAGAACGGGGTGGGAGTAGATGAAAGGGTTGACGTCGGTGATCATGAGGAGTCCAAGAGACTACCAGTAAGTAGTCTCACAGACTACTACCACCGTAAGCCCACCGCTGGTCGTCCGAGGGACCACCGGAGAGGCGTCTCTCAGACGACCCGAGCGCTCGCTCGCAGCCTCGAGGCCAGGCTTTCGAGGTGCTCCCGAAGCTCGTCAGGACGGATGACTTGGAAATCCGCACCGAGACCGGCAAGCACCCCGGCGGCCCAGTCGAGGGAGTCGGCGCGCATCTTGAGTCGTGTTCCGGCGTCGTCCGCCTCGAGCTCCGCAAGCGTCGCCGGCACACGCGCCGCGATTTCGCTCACCGGCGCGGCGAGGCGCACCTCGATCTCCCAGGCCCAGGGGAGGCGCGCCAGCATCTCCACGACGTGCGCGGCCGGGTCGAAGCCGGGCTCCGGCGGCTCAGCCGGCCCGCCGATCGTTGCGCGTGTTATCCGGTCGGCCCGGAACGTGCGCAGTTCCCCACTCCCGCGGTCGCGCGCAGGGACGTACCACCGCCCTCGGCGTGCGACCAGGCCCAGCGGATCGATCTCGCGCGTGCTCGGTGTCCCGTCGCGCCGCGTGTA
>DASSXA010000374.1:0-4360 GCA_035704315.1 Gaiellaceae bacterium | reverse complement strand
CGCAAGACGCCGGCGTGAGCGCCACGGACATGACCTTCGACGGTACGGACATGCTGCATCCGAACGGGATCCACCCGGACCAGCACTTCCTCGTGACCGTCCCGGGCAAGCCGCTGCAGTTCATCGAGTCGGGTGACGGCGGTGTCGTTCGCTCGAGCGGTGAGCTCGTCGACCGCTCATCGTGGTGCGACGATCCGAACCGCCAGCTCACTGGAGCGCGATTGGCGCGGTGCAAGCAGATGCTCTCGGCGATTCCGTCGAGGATCGACAGCCTGAACAATGGCCTGTCGACCCTGCAGTTCCAGAGCCTCTCGGTGAGCCCGCACGACGTCAACCTGCTCCAGGGCGGCACGCAGGACAACGGCACGTGGCAGAACAACGGCAGCCGGACGACGTGGGTGAACACCATGATCGGCGACGGAGGCCAGTCCGGCTTCGACGTCGGCATCCCCGAGTTCCGGATGCACAACTTCACGGGACCCTCGCCGGATGTGAACTTCGCGGGCGGCGAGCTGTCGCAGTGGATCTGGACCGGCGACCCGCTCGGCGGGGCGGCGAACGGTGTGAGTGAGTTCTACTCGCCCGTGATCACCGACCCGGTCGTCAGCAAGACGATGTTCGCCGGCAGCGGGTTGACTGCTTACCGCACGAAGACCGCGGGCCTCGGCAATCGGACGATTGCCCAGGCACAGGCGATCTGCAACGAGTGGACCGGAACCTTCAACGCTCCGTGCGGCGACTGGGAACGGCTGGGGACTGCGCCGCTGACGGCCGCCAGCTGGGGCGACCGCGCCGGTGGAGCCGTTGCGGCGATCGAACGGACGAAGGCGGACACCTCGACCGCGTGGGCGGCAACGTCGACAGGACGCGTCTTCATCTCGAAGAACGTCGCAGCCGACCCCGCCGCGTCGGTCACCTGGACGCGGGTCGACCAGCCGACGACACCCGGTCGCTACGTCACCAGCATCTACATCGATCCCACGGACGGAAACCATGCGTGGGTCTCGTACAGCGGCTACGAGGTAAACACGCCGTCGACGCCGGGCCACATCTTCGAGGTCCGTTTCAACGGCACAACGGCGACCTGGACTGATCTCTCCCACAACTGGGGCGATCTGCCGGCGACCGATCTCGTCCGCGACGACGTGACGGGCGATCTCTACGGTGCCTCAGACTTCGGCGTTGCGATTCTCCCGGCAGGTGGCACCAACTGGGTGCTCGCCGCGCAGGGCATGCCGAACGTCGAGGTCGCGGGCCTGACGATCGTGCCGAGCGAGCGGGTGCTCTACGCCGCGACGCACGGCCTCAGCGCCTGGAAGCTGAACCTTGATCGCAAGTAGCACCAACGATTGAGTCGCAAGGAAAGGCCGCCTCCGGGCGGCCTTTCCGCTCAGGAGCTCGGGGCTGTACTTGGTGCGGATCTGTCTATGCAGGCCGTGTCCGGGGGCCAGGCCCCTGGACCTGGCCGGCCGGGACGCATGAGGCGAGCTCGAGCGGTTTGGCCGACAAGGGGCGCATCCAAAGCCTAGTCATCGGTTTGTCAGGCGCCAACTGATTCCTCCGGCCGTGTCTTGGGGCCAGGCCCCTGGAGCTGGCGGGCGGGGACAGGGGGCGGAAGTTAGTACGCGACTGCGCCGCGGCCGGACTCGGCCGCGTGGCGCTGCTCGTCAGCCCGATAGCTCGAGCGCACCAGCGGTCCCGAGAAGACCGACCCGAAGCCGATCGCCTCACCCTGCTCCCGGAACCAGCGGAACTCGTCCGGGTGCACCCAGCGGTCGATCGTCACGTGCTTCGCCGAAGGCTGCAGGTACTGCCCGATCGTGACGACGTCGATGCCATGGGCACGGAGATCGCGCATGGTCTCGACAACCTCGTCGTTCGTCTCTCCGAGGCCGACAATGATCCCGGACTTCGTCAGCACGGGATAGTCGGCCAGCTCCTTCGCGCGCTGCAGCAGCCACAGCGCCTTGTCATAGGACGCCTTCGCGCCGCGCATGCTCCTGTGCAGCCGGCGGACGGTCTCGATGTTGTGGTTGAAGACCTCCGGGCGTTCGGCGAGCACCGTCAGGAGGGCCTCCTCCTCGACGCCGAGGAAGTCCGGCGTCAACACCTCGACGCTGACCTGTGGCGCCTTGCGCTTGAGGGCGCGGATGGTGGCGGCGAAGTGCCCGGCGCCGCGGTCGTCGAGGTCGTCCCGATCGACGGACGTCACGACTACGTGCTCGAGCCCCATCTGCGCCACTGTGTTCGCCAGCCGCAGCGGCTCGAGCGGGTCGGGCGGGTGCTCGGGCCTCCCCGAGTGGACGTAGCAGTAGCGGCAGGCGCGCGTGCACGTGTCGCCGAGGATCTGGAAGGTCGCTGTCCCCCGCCCCCAGCACTCCGCAATGTTCGGACAGCGAGCCTCCTCGCAGACCGTGTTCAGGCTCGCGCCGTGGATCAACTTGCGGACGTCGAAGTACTGCGAATCCGCGCTCGGCGCGCGGACCTTCATCCACGGAGGCCGGCGCGGGCGGTCTGCGACGGGGAGCGACTTCACGCCGCGAAGTCTACGGGCGGCGGTCGGCCGTAGACTGCCGCGGGTGCCCGAGGCGCCGCTCAGGGAGACGAAGTACGGCCTCGTCGCGGACGTCGACGGCTGGTTCATCGTGAACGCGCGGGAGGCCCGTTGGCGCAACTCGGGCGCGTTCGGGAACTACTGCGACTTCGAGGGCAAGCGCCCGTTCCGCCAGCTCGGGATCAACATCAGCGTCCTCGAGCCCGGCCAAAGCCTGGGCCTGTACCACCGCGAGAAAGCGCAGGAGGACTTCCTCATTCTCGCCGGCACCTGCCTCCTGATCGTCGAGGACCAGGAACGCGAGCTCAAGGCATGGGACTTCGTCCACTGCCCGCCGGAGACCAATCACATGATCGTCGCGGCCGGCGACGAGCCGGCGGTCGTTCTGGCCGTCGGCGCGCGCGGGGTGAGGCGCAAGGGGATCGTCTACCCGGTCTCCGAAACGGCCGCAAAGTACGGCGCCGCAGTGAAGAAGGAGGCAACCGATCCGAAGGCGGCGTATGCCGATGTCCCTAGGTCAAGCCGCTCTGCCTACGAGGAGGGCTGGCTCCCCGACTAGACGGTGAGCCTCTCGTGCAGCGGTTGCGGCCAAAGGCCATGGCCGTCATCGGCAGGGAGCTCCTCGAACGTCAGCCCGAAGACCTCCTCGAGCGCCGCGGCGGCCTGCAGGCGCAAATCGTCGACCGAAACCGGCCGCCCAAGCTCGCGCGCCACTGTCGTGAAGGCGGTGTCCTCGAGCCCACAGGCCGTGATCCACTCGGTGAAAGGAGCGGGATCGAGATCGACGTTGAGCGCGTAGCCGTGCGTCGTCACCCACTTGGAGATGTGAACGCCGATCGAGGCGATCTTCCTCGGCGGCCGCTCGAGCCAGATCCCGGTCAGCCCGTCGATTCGCGTCGCCTCGACGTCTACCGCGGCGAGCGTGCGAATCAACGCCTCTTCCAGGTCGCGGCAGTACTTCTTGACGTCCTCTCCGTGACGTGTCAGGTCGAGGATCGGGTAGCAGACGAGCTGTCCGGGGCCGTGGTAGGTCGACTTGCCGCCTCGATCGGTCTCCACGATCTCGACCTCGGCGCCGTGTGGGACGTGGAGCTCAGTCGCCTCGGCGCGCCGGCCGAGAGTGATGACGGGTGGGTGCTCGAGGAGCAAGACCGTGTCCGGAATTGCGCCCTGGGACACGGCGCCGGCGAGCGACCGCTGCAGCTCCCAGGCCTCGAGATAGGGAACGGTCCCCAGGTTGAACAGGTACGCGCCGCGGCTCACGACGATCGCTCGGCCTCGTGTCGCTGCAGGCCGTCGTCCGGGAGGGTCTCCCACGGCGCGACCGACCGGACGTAGATGTGCGCCTCCGGCCGGTCCGCGAACTCGGAATCGATCGCGCTGAGGCGGACGCTCGTGCGTTCGGACTCGGGCCAGCCGCCGCCGAAGAGGTTCGAGCCGCACACCGAGCAGAACGTCTTCGCGCTCCCCTCGTCGGGCTGGTACGTCCGGACGAGGTCGTCTCCGCGGGTGATACGGATCGCACCGGTCCGAACTCGACCGTTTGCGGTCCCCACGCCGCCGGAGATCTTCTTGCAAGTCGCGCAGTGACAGAACGACAGGGTGGTGAAGGGCTCGCTCACCGCGAAGGCGACGCCGCCGCACTGGCAGCTCCCGTGGAGCCGTGACATGTCCCTGAGGCTAGCCGGTGGGACGGCTCGTGACGCGGGCGTAGACGCGGCCGCTCTCGCCGCACTCGTCGGCGAGCTTGACCTGCCCGCTCTGCCCGCCACCTTCGAACGAGATCTCGGCGTCGTGCTCCTCGCG
>DASSXA010000367.1:0-7483 GCA_035704315.1 Gaiellaceae bacterium | reverse complement strand
CACGAGTGCGGCGTTGTACTCGTACACTGGCTGGAAACCGCCAGTCGGCGCGCCTGTGCGAGGCTGAGGCGGATGGAGCTCACGGCGTTCGTGCTCTCGCAATTGCCGCCGGCTCCGGCTCGGGTGCTCGAAGTGGGCTGCGGCAAGGGGAAGTTGGCGCGGGCGCTTGCCCGGAAGGGCTACGAGGTAGTTGCGATCGATCCCGAGGCGCCCGACGGCCCGATCTTCCGGCGGACGACGATCGAGGAATTCCAAGAAGACGGCTCGTTCGACGCGGTCGTCGCCAGCCTGGCACTCCACCATGTCGAAGACCTCGGCGGGGTGCTCGCCAAGCTCGTCGACATGCTCCGTGGCCCACTGATCCTCAACGAGCATGCATGGGACCGGCTCGAGCCGATGACGCCGGAGTGGGAGGAGGAGCACGCCGGCCTCCACGGCTACGAGGCGATGCGCACCGAGCTCGACGAGCGCTTCGAGGAGCGGTTCTTCGAATGGCGTCCCTATCGGATTGACGGCGAGGAAGTGCCGGGGCTTGGCTTCCGCTACGTGGGCGTCTCCAAGCGCGATGCGCGCTAACGATTGTGCGCGAGGAACTCGAGGAGGTCGGTGCGGGTGAGGACGCCGATCGGCCGGCCGTCGCGAGAGACGACGACAGCATTCGTGCGGCCCGTCAGAGTCGAGAAGACGTCGTCGAGTGGATCCCGGACGTCGATCGCAGCCAGCGGTGGCTGCATCGCTGCCGCGACGTCCTCGTGCAAGGCGTCGGGGTTCTTGAAGACGCGGTCGAGGAGGTCGCGGTCGTGGAGCGCTCCGATGACGTCGGCGAGGGAGTCCACCTCGCCGTCCCTGATCACGGGCAACTGCGAGATCGAGTAGCGCTGCATGAGGTTGATCGCCTCGCCGACCTTCTGGTGCGATCCAATGGTGATCAGCTCCGGGATGTGGGGCTCCTCGGTCGCCTTCGATCGCAGCACCTGCTCGACCGTGGGTGCGGGAATGCGGCGCTCGAGGAAGCCGTGGTCGAGCATCCAGTTGTCGTCGTAGAACTTCGAGAGGTAGTTGCGGCCGCTGTCGGGGATCATCGTCAGGATGCGGGCGCCGGGCTCGAGCTGCCTGGCGATCTCGAGCATGGCCCAAACTGATGTGCCGCCCGAGCCGCCGGCCAGGATCCCTTCCTCTCGCGCGAGGCGGCGGGCCATGAGGAACGAGTCGCGGTCAGAGACGCGGACCCACTCGTCGACGATGTCGCGGGCCATCGTCTTGGGCCAGGTGTCCTTTCCGATGCCTTCGACGAGGTACGGGTGGATGTCTGTCTCCTCGAATGCCGTGTAGACGGAGCCTTCGGGATCGGCGCCGACGATGAGGATGTCCGGGTTGCGCTCCTTGAGATAGCGGCCGGCGCCCGAGATCGTTCCTCCGGTGCCGACCGAGATCACGACGGCGTCGATCTCGCCGTCCGTCTGTTCCCAGATCTCGGGGCCCGTCTGCTCGTAGTGGGCGTCCGGATTGGCCATGTTCGAGTACTGGTCAGGCTTGAACGCGCCGGGAATCTCCTCGGCGAGGCGGTCGGAGACCGAGTAGTAGCTCTCCGGCGAGTCCGCTTCGACGGCCGTTGGGCAGATCACGACCTCGGCGCCGTACGCACGGAGTAGCGCGATCTTCTCCTGGCTCATCTTGTCGGGCATGACAAAGATGCAGCGGTAGCCCTTGATCGCGGCGGCGATCGCGAGCCCGACGCCGGTGTTGCCGGAGGTCGGTTCCACGATCGTTCCACCTGGTTTCAGCTTCCCGTCACGCTCGGCCGCCTCGACCAGCGGAAGGCCGATCCGGTCCTTCAGCGACCCGCCGGGGTTCAGGTACTCCAGCTTGAGCAGGAGCTCGGCTTCGAGCTCGCGACCGATCTTCTGGAGGCGCACGATCGGCGTATGGCCGACGAGTTCGAGCGCTGTCGGATACTGCCGCGCCATTAGGAGCGAAGCTTAGTGCCGGGCCGCGGGGTCAGACCCCGTCACGAAGCTGTGCCAAACGTGTGCCGAAAGGGATACGGCCGCCGCGCGCTTCCGCATGGAAAGCCACGGACAGGGCCGGAAAGGGGGAGAAGTCGGGGACGAAACGTCACGGTCCCGCGACGGGGTCTGACCCCGGTCGGAGTAGCGCTTCGGTCAGTGGCGGAAGTGGCGACGGTGGGTGAAGACCATCGCGGCGCCGGCTTCACCGACCGCTGCGACGACCTCCTCGTCCCGTTTGGCCCCGCCCGGCTGGATCAACGCGGCGACGCCCGCCTCGAGCGCCAACTCAGGCCCGTCGGCGAAGGGGATCAGCGCGTCTGACGCCAGCACCGAGCCGCTCAGGTCGTGACCGTGCTCCCGGGCCTTGTCGATGGCGATCCGAACCGAATCCACCCGGCTGGTCTCCCCACCGCCGATGCCGATCGTCTGCAGGTCCTTCGCGATCACGATCGCGTTCGAGTCCACGTGCTTGCAGACACGCCAGGCAAAGAGGAGATCGCCCCAGACCGCCTCGCTCGCCTCGCCGCAGACGAGCTCCATCCCGCTCCGGTCGTCGACTTCGCGATCCCCGTCCTGCACAAGGAGGCCGCCGATCACGCGCTTGTAGTCCTGCTCTCCCAGATCGCCCCGACGACGTTCCCGGTCGACGAGGATCCGCGTTGCCGGCTTGCGCCGCATCGCCTCGAGCGCCTCGTCCTCATACTCGGGTGCGACCACGACGTCGATGAACTTGCCCGCGAGTTGCTCGCCGAGCTCAGCACTGACCGGCCGGTTCAACGCGAGCACCATCCCGTATGCGGAAACCGGATCCGCGCCGTGGGCCTTCGCGAAGGCCTCCTCGATCGACGCCGCCACCCCGACCCCGCACGGGTTCGCATGCTTGACGATCACGCTCGCCGGTAGCTGGAACTCACTCAAGAGCAGCCGCGCCGCCGACAGGTCATTGAGGTTGTTGAAGGACAGCTGCCGGCCATGGATCTGCTCGACCCGCGAGAGCAGATGCCGTCGGGCGCCTTCCTCGGCGTAGTAGGCGGCCCGCTGGTGCGGGTTCTCGCCGTAGGCGAGCTCGGACACCTTCCAAAAGCTCGGGATGAATCGGTCGGGGAACGGCTCGCGGCCGAGAAACCAGGCCGAGATCGCGGCCTCGTACGCCGCCGTCGTCGCGAACGCCTCGGCGGCGAGCTCACGCCGGGTCTCGCCCGAGACGCCGCCGCTCGCGCGGAGCTCGTCCAACAGCTGCCCGTAGCGTTCCGGACGGCACACGGGGACGACATGCGCGTAGTTCTTGGCCGCGCTCCGCAACATCGAGGGCCCGCCGATGTCGATCATCTCGACGGCGTCCGCCTCCTTGACGCCAAAGCGACCCGCCACCTGCGCGAACGGGTACAAACCGACGCAGACGAGGTCGAACGGGATGATCCCGTACCTCCGGAGGGCGGCGACGTCCTCCGGGTGGTCGGGGCGGGCGAGAATCGCGGCGTGGATCCGCGGGTGGAGCGTTTTCACCCGCCCTCCGAGCATCTCCGGGATCTCCGTCAGGTCTTCGACCAGCGTCGCCTCGATGCCGTTTTCGGCCAGGTGCTCGGCGGTGCCGCCGCTTGCGACCAGTAGGACGTCGAGCTCCTCGAGGCCGCGCGCGAACTCGACGAGACCGGCCTTGTCCCAGACGGAGAGGAGCGCCCGGCGGATCAGCTGATGAGCTCCTTGACGGTCTTCGGGAACAGCCGATGCTCGACGGCCTGGACACGTGAGCGCAGCGTCTCGACCGTGTCGCCGTCCAGCACCGGCACCCGCTCGGAGACGATCACCTGCCCCGTGTCGATCCCCTCGTCGACGTAGTGAATCGTCGCCGCCGTCTCGCGGACGCCGGCTGCGAGAACGTCCTCGATGGGATGCGCCCCAGGAAAGTCCGGAAGCGGTGCAGGGTGGGTATTGACGACGCGTCCGGCGTAATGGTCGAAGAACGGCTTGCGGAAGAGGTGCATGTACCCCGCGCAGACGACGAGCGAGACTCTCCGCGCTTCCAGCCACCGGGCCAGCGCCTCGTCGCGCGCCTCGCGGCTCTCGTAGTCCTCCGCCTCGAACACACCCGTCTCGATGCCGGCCGCCTCAGCCCGCTCGAGTGCCGGAACGTCCGCCTTGTTGGACGCCACGCAGGAGATCGGAAGGCCGGCGTCGATGAGCGCCTGCAGGTTCGTCCCCTCGCCGCTGACCAGGACGCCGATCACGCCCGCACGATCCCGCCGATTACGAGCCCATCACCAGGATCGGGAACGACGGCGCAGTAGCCGATCCCGAGGTTGAAGACCCGGCGGAGCTCCTCCTCCTCGACGTGGCGCGAAAGCCAGTCGAACACGGCCGGGCGCGTCCATGCTTCCCAAGCGATTTGCGCCCGTAACCCGGTCGGCACGATCCGCCCGAGATTGCCCGCGATCCCACCGCCGGTCACATGCGCCAAGCCATGGACCTCGGGCAGCGCGCGAACCTGGTCGAGGTAGAGACGAGTCGGCGCGAGCAGATCGTCTCCGCGGTAGTCCTCCTCTTCCAGGATGCGACGGACGAGCGTGAAGCCGTTGGCATGCAGGCCGGCCGAGGGGAAGCCGATCACGGCATCGCCTTCACGGATCGCCGAGCCGTCGAGGAGCTCATCGCGCTCCACGACCCCGACGCACGTCCCCGCGAAGTCGAGCTCGTCCTCCTGGTAGATGCCGGGGAGCTCGGCCGTCTCACCCCCGATGAGCGCGACCCCTGCGGCGCGGCAGACCTCGGCAGCCCCCTCGACCAACTCCGCGACCTGCTCCACGTCCACGCGGTTCGCCGCCACGTAGTCCAGCAGGACGAGCGGCCGCGCACCCGTGGTAAGCACGTCGTTGATGCAGTGAGCGGCGAGGTCGGCGCCGCAGACCCGGAGCCTTCCCCGCTGCCGAGCGAGGATCAGCTTGGTTCCGACGCTGTCGGTCGACGCCGCGAGAAAACGCCGATCGTCGAGTGGATGCAGCCCCGCGAAGCCTCCGAAACCCCGTGCGCCCGTCGACTCCACGGCCGCGCGGAGCCGCCCGACAACTGCTTCCGCTGCGGCCAGGGAAACGCCCGCGCCCTCGTACGTCCTACCCTCCACCAGAGCACATGGACTCTAAACGGGTCGAATGACAAGCCTCCTGCAGTTGCTCCCGATCGCCCTGGTCGCAGTCATGTATTGGCGGCGGGCACGGACGCTGCAGAGCCGCGGCGCTCCGGTGCCATGGTGGCGCCAGGCCTCGTTCGGGCTCTCGCTGGTCCTGCTCGCCGGCGCCGCGCTGATGCCGCTCGAGGACGAGCTCTTCTGGGTCCACATGACGCAGCACGTCATCATCGGCGACCTCGCCGCGCTGGCCTTCGTCGTCGGCCTGACCGGACCCTTGCTCAGACCGCTGCTCACCATCGACCTGTTCTCGCGCCTCCGCCTCCTTGTACATCCACTGGTCGCGTTGCCGCTGTGGGCGGTGAACCTCTATCTCTGGCATCTGCCGCTCTTGTACGAAGGCGCGCTCAACCACGGTGCCGTGCACGCACTCGAGCACATCTGCTTCTTCACCGCAGGCGTGTTGATGTGGGCCGCTGTCGTGGAGGTCCTGCCGGGACCCGAGTGGTTCGGAACCGCCGCGAAGTTCGGCTACGTCGTCGCCGTGCGGCTCGTCGCCACCGTGCTCGGAAACGTCTTCATCTGGTCCGGCACCGTCATTTACCACACCTACGACCTCCCCGGCACGCACCACGGGGTCACCGCGCTCGAAGACCAGGGAATCGCCGGGACGATCATGATGGTCGAAGGCTCCCTGATCACGATCGGCGCCCTCGCCTGGCTCTTCCTCAAGCTCGCCGCAGAAGGAGAGCTCCGGCAGCGGCTGCTGGAAGAAGGGCTCGATCCGCGCACCGTCCGGCGGGCGGTCCGCTACGGCCGCGGGAAGGAGCTGGAGGGCACAGGCTGAACTCGTGCGTCACGCCACATGCGTTCGAGCGGAGTCCACCATGTCGACCTTGTCGTCTCGTCGATCGAGCGCAGCCTGCCGTTCTACCGTGACCTGCTTGGACCTCTGGGTTGGCACGGGCTCTCGGAGGTAGAGGGCGAACGAGGCGAGACCATCTGGTACCTCTGGGGGCCCGGCACCTTCGCATCGGTCGGTCTCCGCACGGCCCAGTCGGAAACGCTTGGCGGCTTCGATCGCTACCGGATCGGCCTTCATCACCTCGCCTTCGAGGCCTATTCGCGCGCACTGGTCGACGAGCGGGCACAGTGGCTCCGTCAGCAGGAGATCGAGATCGAGAGCGGGCCGCAGGAATACACGTACCAACCCGGGTATTACGCGGTGTTCTTCTACGACCCCGACGGCATGAAGCTCGAGATCCTGCACGTTCCCGGTCAAGCGGCCTGAAGAAAGGAGATACCCGTGTCGACACTACCCCCGGACGAGCCGACGCAGACGACGGGTCGAACCTACGGCGGCGGAGGCGTGACCGTCGACGTCGCTCGGCTTCCGATCCCGGGCAATGCCGAGTTCGCTCTCTACCTCGTCGCGCTGATCGTCGCGTGGCTCGTAGCCTGGATTTCGGACTCGCTCGACGCATCGTCGTGGTTCCAGTTCTTCCTGTTCACGACGATCGCGTACATCCTCTCGCGCGGCATCGCCAAGGCGAGCCGTGTGCTCGAGCAGTAGTAGTTACACCCTCGCAGGCTCGAACCTGAACTTCGCGAGTGTCCGGCCCGCGGGAACGCGGGTCGGATACTCCCTGGTGAAGCATGCGCGGCAGAACTCCGACCCGGGCCGGCTGGTCGCGCGCTGCACGCCGTCGAGCGAGAGGTGGGCGAGTGACGTCGCCCCGATCTGGCGACGGGTTTCCTCGACAGTCTGGCCTGCCGCAACCAGTTGGCTGTCGTCGCCGAAGTCGATCCCGTAGAAACACGGCGAGACGATCGGCGGCGACGACACCCGAACGTGCACCTCCGTCGCGCCGGCTTCACGCAGCACGGCCACGAGCTGGCGCATCGTCGTTCCGCGAACGATCGAATCGTCGACGACCACGACTCGCTTGCCCGCCACTTCATCCAGCGGATTGAACTTGAGCTTGATCCCCTGCTCGCGGAGCCCCTGGTCGGGCTGGATGAACGTCCGTCCGACGTAGCGGTTCTTGATCAGCCCCTCCGTGAAGGTGATCCCGGACCCGCGCGCGAAACCGATCGCCGCCGGCGTCCCGGAGTCAGGCACAGGCATGACCAGGTCGGCGTCGACCGGAGCTTCCTCGGCCAACGCCTGTCCCATCCGGACCCGGGCGGTGTGGATCTCCTCGGCGGCCAGGCGCGAGTCGGGGCGGGCGAGGTAAATGAACTCGAAAAGGCAGAGCGAGCGAGCCGGCGGCTGGACCTGGTGCGACTCGACGCTCCCGTCGATCACGACCAGCTCGCCGGGCTCGACCTCCCGCTCGAGCTCAGCGCCGAC
>DASSXA010000321.1:0-4636 GCA_035704315.1 Gaiellaceae bacterium | reverse complement strand
CGGAACCACGGCTTGCCGCTCGAAGCGCTTCGCTATCAGGTCACGCCGGTCGGCCTCCACTTCGTCCTCACGCACTACGACATTCCGGCGGTCGCTCGCCGAGACTGGCGTTTGCACGTCGGCGGGCGGGTCCAGCGCGAGCTGAACCTGTCGCTGGAAGACCTTCGCGTGCGTCCGTCGACCCGCCGGGCCGTAACGCTCGAGTGCGCGGGGAATGGACGAGCTCGGCTCTCGCCGCGGCCTCTGAGCCAGCCGTGGCTCGAGGAGGCGGTGGGCACTGCAGAGTGGGGTGGAACACCGCTTCGCTCACTGCTTGACGAGGCTGGCGTCGACGACTCGGCAGTCGAGGTTCTCTTCACCGGGCTCGACCGCGGCCTCGAAGACGGCGTCGAGCAACAGTACGAGCGCAGCCTGCCGCTCGAGGAGGCGCGACGCGACGACGTCCTGCTCGCTTTCGAGATGAACGGCGAGCCGCTTCCGCCGCAGCACGGCTTTCCTCTCCGACTTCTCGTGCCCGGCTGGTACGGGATGACGAGCGTGAAGTGGCTCGGGCGGATCACCGTGCTCGACCGGCCCTTCGAGGGCTTCCAGCAGCAGGACCGCTACCGGCTTCGGCAGGACGAGGATGAGGACGGCCGCCCCGTCACCCGGATCCAGCCCCGTGCGCTCATGGCGCCGCCCGGGATTCCGGATTTCCTCTCACGGACGCGCACGATCGATGTCGGTCCCTGTCTTCTCGAAGGGCGAGCGTGGTCGGGGTGGGCGCCCATCGCCGGCGTCGAGGTAAGCACCGATGGTGGTGCGAGCTGGCAGCCGGCGCAGCTCGGCGAGCAAGCGGCGCCGTCGTCCTGGGCCTCGTGGCAGTACCTCTGGGAGCCGGAGTCAGCCGGGACGTACGAGCTCTCCTGCCGCGCGCGGGACGAGGCCGGCAATGAGCAACCCGTCGACCCGGCATGGAACCTCGGCGGGTACTCGAACAACGCTGTGCAGCGCGTCGCCGTGGACGTGCGTGGCGCGTAAGCGCGACGCGGCGAATCGCCGTGACCGGGCTCGGCGACCATCGCAGCCGGCCGCTACCCGGTCAGGCGAAACACCAGGATGTACCGTCGCGGTCTGCGAGTCGTCCGGATGGCCGTCAACGTCCCGCGTGCGTTGTCGAACCGCCGAGTGCCCCCGAGCACGGCGAGCTCGTAGAACTCAGGGAACCGGATGGAGCCCCCGGCCACGAGCCTGCCCTTGGGCAGGAAGACGGTTACGTTGCAGCTGCGCGTCTGCGAGGTGACGTACGTACAGACGGAGTCCACATGGCCAATCGGCGCCCGCTTGATCCGCTTGTTGAAGAGATTCAGACGGACGATCTCTGTGTCGCCTGGTCCCCTTCCCGGCCTCCCTGCATCGACACGCACACGGCTGATCTCGCGGGCAGTGACGCGTACCGTCGCGGGCCCGGTCGCGGCGCCGGAGGTGAGACTCCAGCCGTTGGACAGAGCGATCACCACGAACCCCGCCGTGAAGACGACGGCAATGAACAAGCGAGACATCCCCCTAACTCCTTTCGCTGGGCCGCATCAACGAGCGTTCGCGGCAATCGGTAGCTCGAGCCAAAAAACCGATCCCTCCCCGCTGGCACTTTGGAAACTGATTGTTCCACCCTGCGCCTCGACGAGCGACCGCGCGATCGTCAGGCCGAGACCGGTGCCGGCGATTCCGCTTGCCGGCGCATGACCTCGGAAGAACTTGGCGAAGACCTGATCGTGGAGGTCGTCGGGAATCCCGAGGCCCTCGTCGCGGACACTGACGCGCACGCGGTCGTCCTCACGCTCCCCGATGACTTCTACGGTTCCCCCCTCCGGGGAGTACTTGATCGCATTCGAGAGCAGGTTGGCCATCACTTGCGCCATGCGGTCGGGATCACCCCGCACAGGCAGCGGCTTGGGCGGCAGGACCACATCGAGCTTGTGCTTCTCGCTCTGGCCGGCGAAGAGCTGTACCTGCTCGCCGACGAGCGTCCCCATGTCGAAGAGCTCGCGCGAAAGCTTGAGCTGACCCTCCTCCAGCCGCTCGATGTCGAGGAAGTCGTTCAGGAGCGAGGATAGGCGCCTGCCCTGCGCGTCGATGATCTCGAGGTAGCGCCTCTGTTCATCCGCGCTGACCTCCCTCGTGAGCAGCAGCGAGGTGAACCCGAGAACGCTTGCGAGCGGCGTCCGCAGCTCGTGGGAGACGATGCTGACGAGCTCCGACTTCAGGCGCTCGCTCTCGCGCAGTTTCTCGTTTTGCGACTCGAGCTCGGTGCGGCCCCGCTCGAGCTGCTCGGCCATTTGGTTGAACGCCGTCTTGAGCTCGCCGACCTCCCCGGGCCCGGGCCCCTTCTCGTCGAGCCGCGTCGAGAGATCGCCCCCGGCGAGGCGAGTCGCCGCCGCTGCAACGCCGCGGACGGGCCGCGCCGTCGATCGCGCGAGGTAGATCCCGAAGAGGATGATGAGCAGCGCCGAGGCGATCAGCCCCGCGATCGCAAGCGCAATGGCACGGTCGGCCTGCCGGTCGGCCGATGCAGCGCTCGCCTCGGCGAGCGCATCTTCGGCCGCGAGGAACCTCGTGAAGCGGTCGCGAATGTCATTGGTTCGCCGCTGACCCTCTGCACCGACGACGAAGTCCTGCGCGGCGAGCGGATTGTCGCGCGCAATGTTGACGACGTTCATCGCGTAGTCCTGCTCGTACTGCCGGATCGCCCGCGTCAGCACGTGTGCACGTCGGCTCTGTTCGGGATCGGTCGACGCGAGCTGTTCGAAGTCTCGTAGGCGACCACCCGTGTGGAGATCTCGGCGAGCGTTTTCCCACGGCTCGAGAAAGCCCTCCTCCCCTGTGATGACGAACCCTCGCACCCCGGTCTCGAGGTCGAGGACGAGCTTCTCGAGCCTCAGCGTGGCCGCCGTGACATCTTTCGCGTGCGCTTCTCGGCGAGTCGCGTCGTTGAGCGCGGAGACGGCGTTGATCAGGACGGCGAAGACGCCCGCGACCAAAGCTGCCAGGACCGCGCTGGCGAAGATCATGCGAAGCCCGAGCGAGAGGGACTTCATGCTCCTCATGCCTGGGCGAGCACCTCGGTGACCATGGACGTCAGCTCGTCGGCCTCGAACGGCTTCGCGACGAAGCGATCGGCGCCGGCGTTGAGCGCGGCCTCGTCGGCGTGACCCCACGCACTCATCACGATCACGCGCGTCTCGGCGGCGGGCAGTCTTTCACGCAGCTCGGTGAGGACATCGAAGCCGCTCGCGCCCGGCAGCATCAGGTCGAGAATGATCAGATCGGGCCGAAGCTCGAGCGCCAACTCGAGCGCCTCGCGGCCGGTGTCCGCCTCCACGAAGCGGTATCCATCTCCGAGGACGACGCGTACCAGTTGCCGCAAGTCCTGGTCGTCCTCGCAAATGAGGATCGTCTGGGCGGGGCCGGTCTGCACGCTTGTAGAAGGCCCGCAGCGTAGCTAGGAAGCGAGACGGCTCGGCGGGAGCGGGCAAGCCGCTCCCGCCGAGGACCGCAGTCTTTACTTCTTCGTCCGGAAGATCTCGTAGACGACGCCGTCCGACAGCGAGACCACGTACAGGTTTCCGTTCGGCCCGGTCTGAATATCCGTCCCGACGCCGAAGTTTCGGCCGAAGAGCAGGCTCTCGCTCTCGGTGATCTCCCACTTGTGCACGTTGTCGGCGACGCGGTCTTCGAGCCGCGGATCGTCCACCCCGATCTTTCGTCGGTTGCCGGTCAGGTTCAGGTGGAACAGGTGGCCGCCTTCGAGGAACACGCGCGCAGCCCCAACGAAGAGGTCGTTTTCGTACTGCGGGCCAAGCGCGCGGCTCTGTAGGAAGCCGATGCCCGCCGGCGCAACCTCGAACTTCCAGCTCATCTCCGGCGCGCTGTAGTGCGCTCCCGGGAGCATGAAGAGACGCGAGAGCGCCTCAGCCGGACTGTCCGCAATGTTGGTCGGCAGCCAACGGATCTGCTGGAGGCCGAAGTACGTGGTCGCGAACGGGTCCGGCGGCGATGGGGTCACCGTCGTCTCGATCGCCTTGAACTGCGCAATCCGCTCCGGCGGGCCCATGATTTGCACCCACCCGGAGTTGAAGCCAGGATCGGCACGGTTCACCTCGCTGAAGCTGTCGTCGCCGTTCTCCTGCTCCCAGAGAGCGCCGGAGACAGGATCGAAGGCCATCCCGAAGCTGTTCCGGAGGCCGTACGCGAAGATCTTCTGGATGTTCGCGCCGACCTGGCCGCCTATCGATCCGCCTGCACCGAAGAACGGATTGCTCGTCGGGGCAGTGCCGTCGTCGTTCAGCCGCAGGATGACGCCGGTCAGGTGAGCGTCGTCGGGCTCAGGCCCGCCGAATTGGTCGTCGTCGATACCTGGGCCGAACGGGCCGTTGACGAGGTTCTGGGGCTGTCCGCGGCGTCCGTTGTCGCCGATGACGATGTACAGCTTCTCGTCCGGGCCGAAGCGGAGCACGCCGCCGTCGTGATTGCCGCGAAGCGGTTGACCGGCGTCGGCCTGAAACGCCCGCAGCTTGACGATGTTCTTCTCGAACGTCAGCGTCGAGCCGTTCCAGACGTAGCGGTCGACGCGGTTGCCGAGGAGCGGGACATCGGC
>DASSXA010000189.1:0-5670 GCA_035704315.1 Gaiellaceae bacterium | reverse complement strand
ACCAAGGGCCAAAGTGCGACCCGCTACCTCGAGGTTGAGCCCTGGGCGTGGGCGCGTCTCTCGCAGCGGCTTCGGGCGATCCGCACCAGACGGACGAAGCTCAGGCCGGCGGCGGCGTGAGCCCTTCCAGCCGGCGCTGAGGCGGCGAAGACGGCTGCTAGCCTGGGGGAAAGCTTTATGCAGTTTGCACAGTCCATTTCCTCGCAGCGCGCACCTTGGAGTGCGCGCGCGGGAATTACGCGAAAGGATTTCGTTTGCTCCAGTGGTTTCGGCGCCGAAAGCGCCCATCTCAGCCTGAGCCCGCCCAGGAGCGGGCCCAAGCCGAACAGCTCGTAACGACCCCGCCCGCAGAGCCGAGCGACCAAACTCAGACCAAGAAACGCCGCCGTCGAGGCAGTCGGGGCGGCCGCAACCGGCGGAAGCCGGCCGAGCGCGCGGAAACGCAAGCCGCGCGCACCGAGGAGAAGCCGGCGCGCACCGAGGAAAAGCCTAGGCGCGCAGAACAGAATCCGCGCCGAGAAGGCGGGCGAGCCGCGCGCACGAGTCGTCGCCGGACGGCAACGCCCCGAGTCCTCCCGCCGCCCGCCAAGCGTGAGCTCCTCATCTCTGTCGACGTAGCCGAGCAGCGGGTCGCTGTGCTCGAGGACGAGAAGGTCGCCGAGGTCTATCTCGAGCGCGACGAGAGCCGCTCGATCGCCGGAAACATCTACAAGGGCACGGTCGACAACGTCCTGCCCGGAATGGAGGCGGCGTTCGTCGAGATCGGCCTCGAGAAGAACGGCTTCCTCTACGTGGACGAGATCGTCGCGCCCGAGCTCGAGGGCCGCAGGCACGGTCGAAGGATCCAGGATCTCCTGAGGCGCGGCGAGGAGCTCCTCGTCCAGGCCGTCAAGGATCCCATGAAGTCGAAAGGCGCACGGCTGACGACCGAGATCTCGCTGCCCGGCCGCTTCGTCGTCTACGTCCCCAGTGGCGAGGGCTTCGGGGTCTCACGCCGGCTGCCCGACGATGAGCGCGCGCGCCTGAGGGAGATCCTCAAGCAGGTCGGGCCCAAGCAGGGCAGCCTGATCGTCCGCACCGCTGCCGAAGGCGCGTCGGCGGAAGACATCGAGCGCGACATCGACTTCCTCGAGCGGCTGTGGAAGACGATTCAGGACCAGGCCGAAGCCGTGCCGGCGCCCGCGCTCGTCTACCAGGAGGCGGAGCTGCCGCTCCGAGTCATCCGCGACCTCTTCACCAACGATTTCGAGCGTGCTGTGGTCGACCACGACCTCACGTACAAGCGCATCGTCGGCTACCTCAAGAAGACCTCTCCGCACATGGCCGAGAAGGTGCAGAAGCACTCAGGCAAGACGCCGCTCTTCCAGGAGTTCGGCGTCGACGACGAGATCGCCTCCACGCTCTCTCGCCGCGTCGACCTTCCGTCAGGCGGCTACCTGGTGTTCGACTACGCGGAGGCCTTCACGGTCATCGACGTCAACACCGGCCGCTTCGTCGGCTCACGCTCGAGGTCGTCCGAGCAGCGGCTCGAGGACACGATCACGAAGAACAACCTCGAGGCCGTCAAGGAGGTCGTCCGCCAGCTGCGGCTGCGCGACATCGGCGGGATCATCGTCATCGATTTCATCGACATGGCGAACCCGAGAAACCGGGAGGCCGTCGAGGAGGCGCTGAAGACAGAGCTCGAGCGCGACCGGACGAAGACCTACGTCGTCGAAATCTCGCCGCTCGGCCTGGTGGAGATGACGCGCCAGAACGTGGCACACGGGCCTCGTGAGATCCTCACCATGCGCTGTCCCACTTGCCACGGCGATGGCATCGTCCTCTCGGAGACCACCACAGCGGTCGAGGCGGAGCGGAAGCTCCGCGCCCTTGCGGCCGAGTCTCGGAGCCGGGCGTTCCGCGTCGCGCTGAACGCGCACGTCGCCGAGATCCTCATCGGCCCCGGTGCCGCTCGTTTGCGGGCGATCGAAGAGCGGACGCGACGCCGGTTCTTCATCGTGGGGAAGGAGGGCGTTCCGGCCGACCACGTCGAGGAGCTCGAGCGCGGCCCGGTCGCGAAGCTCCAGCCCGAGCGGCCTGTCGGGGAAGGCCAGGAGCGCCAGGTCAAGCTCGTGGAGGTCGGCCTTCACGATCAGACCGTCGGCGTCGCGAAAGAGGGCGACTTCCCGATCATCGTCGCCGGCGCGGCGGGAATGGTGGGGAAGCGCGTGAAGGTTCGCATCGAGCGCGTGCTGGACGACGCGGCCTACGCGGAGCTGGTCGGCGCCGCCGCCAAGCCGGCGCTGGCTCCGATCACAGCCGAGGCGCAGGCCGAGAAGCCGACTCGGGCACGCCGCTCGCGAGCGGCAAAGCCGAAGGCCGAGGAGGTGGTGGTCGAGGAGGTGGTTGCTGAGGAGGCGGTTGCCGAGGAACCTTCCGTCGAGGAGGCCGCGGAAGCCGTCGCCGAGGAGGCTCCGGCCGAAGCTGAGGCGCCGAAGAAGAAAAAGACCCGCCGTGGCTCTCGCGGGGGCCGCAGGCGCAAGAAGAAGCCGGCCGTCGCTGCGGAGGTGAGCCAGAACGGGGAGCCGGAGGCGCCTCCGGCCTTGATCCACGTGCCCGATCCTGCCCTTGGCTCGACGGAGCAGGACCCGACGGACGGCGAGCAGCCGAAGCGCAAGAAGACGCGTAGAGGGAGCCGAGGCGGTCGTCGTCGCAAGAAGCCGGCGGCCAAGGCAGATACGGCGGAAACCGCCGAAACGACCACATAAAACCGCTGGTAGACTGGGCGATCCGCGGGGTGACCCCCCGCGTTTTCCATGGCTGTTTACGCGATCATCAAGCTCGGTGGCAAGCAGTACGTCGTCCGCGAGGGCGAGAAGCTGATCGTGGACCGGCTCGACGTGGCCGAGAACAAGACGTTCCATCCGGACGTCCTGTTCGAGGGCGGGGACGGCAAGGCGGAGCTCTCGCCCAAGGGCCAGCGCGTGACGGCGAAGGTGCTCGGCCATGTCCAGGGCGAGAAGATCCGGATCGGCAAGTACCGGCGGCGGACGGGCTATCGTCGGCACACCGGCCACCGGAGCAAGCTGACGCAGATCGAGATCCAGTCGATCGGCCCGAAGCGCAGCGCGGCCAAGAAGGACGAGACCGCGGCGGAGAAGCCCAAGCGCACGCGGTCCGCTACAACGTCCTCGAGAAAGAGGACGACGGCGACGACGAAAGAGACAAACTAGTGGCCCACAAGAAAGGACTCGGCTCTTCCCGCAACGGGCGCGACTCGCAGGCGAAGCGCCTCGGCGTGAAGATCTACGACGGCCAGACCGTGCGCGCCGGGATGATCCTGGTTCGACAGCGAGGCACGCGGTTCACGCCTGGCCCTGGGGCCGGCATCGGCCGCGACGACACGATCTTCGCGAAACGCGACGGGCAGGTGGAGTTCCGCCGCAGTGGCGACCGCCGTACGATCACCGTCGGCGAGCCCGAGAGCACGTAAAGCTCCGCGGCGATGTTCCACGACCGGGCCCGCATCCGCGTGGAGGCGGGGCGCGGCGGCCACGGCGCGCTCAGCTTCCGGCGCGAGAAGTACGTCCCGAAAGGCGGCCCTGACGGGGGTGACGGAGGTCGCGGCGGCGACGTGGTACTCGTCGCCGATCCCGACCTGCGCGACCTAGGGAAGTTCCAGGCCCCACGGCCCTACCGAGCGGCCAAGGGCGGCCACGGGCAAGGCGCGCGCAAGCACGGCGCAGCGGGTGAAGACGTCGTCCTGCGGGTTCCTGCCGGCACGCAGGTACTCGACGACGAGGAGCGGCTGATCGCCGATCTGGCGGCTCCTGGCTCGCGCGTCGTTGTCGCGCGGGGAGGCGCCGGCGGGCGTGGCAACCGGCGCTTCGCGACGCCGACTCGGCGCGCTCCCCGCTTTGCGGAGGTCGGCTTGCCGGGGGAAGAAGCCGAGCTGCAGCTGCGGCTCAAACTGCTGGCCGATGCCGCGCTCGTGGGCCTCCCGAACGCGGGGAAGTCCTCGCTCTTACGGCGGATCTCGAATGCCAAGCCGAAAGTCGCCGACTATCCGTTCACGACGCTTGCTCCCGTGCTCGGCACCGTGGAAGCCCCGGATGGCCGGCAGCTCATCGTCGCCGACGTTCCCGGACTGATCGAGGGAGCGAGCGAAGGCGTCGGCCTCGGCCACGAGTTCCTGGCGCACCTCGAGCGCGCGCGCCTGCTCGTCCACGTGATCGACGCGTCTGAGGACGACGCTGCGGAGCGCTTCGCCACGATCGACCACGAGCTGGGCGCATACGGCGCCGGACTGGACGCACTGCCGCAAATCGTCGTGCTGAACAAGATCGACATCGCGCGGGCGGCGGAGCTCTCGACGGACGACCCTCGTGTCTTGCGCGTGGTCCGGACGTCGGCTGCGACCGGGGAGGGCATCAACGATCTCAAGCGAGCGCTGTTCGAGCTGTGCCCCGCGACGCCGGAGCCGACGGACGCGGCGCAGGACGGCCTCGTGGACTACCTCGTCTACCGTCCGCGCCCGGAGCGGGCGGGCTACCGGATCTTCCGCACCGATCGGGGCTTCCGCGTCGTGGGAAGTCTCCCCGAGCGCGAGGAGCTGGAGGAGGCGCTCCGAGCGGCCGGCGCCAAGGCCGGCGCCGAGGTCGAGCTCGGCGACGAGATCATGACGCTGTGAGAACCGCTGTTCTCGGCGGTGTCTTCGACCCGCCGCATCTCGGGCATGTGGCGCTTGCCGAGGGAGCGCTCAACGAGCTCGAGGCCGATCGTCTCCTCGTTCTCGTCGTCGCCAACCCAGGTCACAAGCCGACGGAACTCGACCCGGAAACGCGGTTGGAGCTCGCACGCCTTGCTTTCGGGCGCCTGCCGCGGACCGAGATCCGCTCGGACGACCACGCCTACACTGTCGATCTCCTTCGCGACGAGCCGTTCGAGGACGCCGTTTTGGTCATCGGGGCGGACGAATGGGCCGCATTCGAGACCTGGAAGGAACCTGCTGAGATCCTGCGGCTGATCCCCGTCGCCGTCGCCCGGCGGCCTGGACAGCCGGAACCCCAAGGCGATGTCGAGGTATTCGCGATCGACCAGCTCCCGATCTCTTCGCGTGAGATCCGCGAGCGGATCGAGGCCGGAGCGCCGATCGACGACCTCGTGCCGGCCGCCGTGGCACGGGAAATCGAGCGACGTCGTTTGTACGGCGGGGCGCACGGCTAAACTGGAGAGCGCAGAGACGCGAAAGGATTCGTTCCGACTGACCTCGCTCGAACAAGCTCGCCTCATCGCCGGCCTCGTGCAGGAGAAGCTGGCGGAGGACGTCGTCATCCTCGACCTGCGTCCGGTCTGCGTCTACACCGACTTCTTCGTCCTGTGCTCCGGCCGCAATCCGCGGCAGACCAAGGCGATCATCGACGAGGTGCAGACGCGCCTGAAGCAGGACTACAAGCTCCGCCCGCAGTCGGTAGAGGGCGCGGCCCAGGGGGACTGGATCCTGGCGGACTATCTCGACGTGGTCCTGCACGTCTTCACGCCTGAGACGCGCGAGTACTACGGCCTCGAGGAGCTCTGGGGCGACATGCCGTCGGTCGAGCTCGACGCCGCGACAGCCTAGTCGTCCGATCAGACAACTAGCATCCGTTGTCGATGCTGACGACGGATCAGAAGGGCGCCATTGCCGAG
>DASSXA010000158.1:0-6742 GCA_035704315.1 Gaiellaceae bacterium | reverse complement strand
CGGGAGCTCGGGACGAGCGAGTGGGAGACGATCGACCAGAAGCAGATCGACCTTTTCGCCGAGGCAACGCACGACCACCAATGGATCCACGTCGATCCAGACATGGCCGCGCAGGGCCCGTTCGGGACGACCGTGGCCCATGGGTATCTGAGCCTCTCGATGCTCCCGTACTTCGTCTCCCAGGTGCTGAGCGTTACCGACGTTCGGATGGGGATCAACTACGGGACGGAGAAGATCCGCTTCACGGCGCCCGTACCCGTCGACTCCCAGGTGCGGCTGAAGGCAACGCTGCGAGGGAGCGAGCGGCGCGGCGAGGGCGTCCTGTACCGACTCGGCGTCGAGATCGAGATCCGCGATTCGGACAAGCCAGCGCTGGTCGGCGAAGTGCTGTACCTCGTTTTCTAAGGCCGCGGAGCGGGCTTCGCCCGCTCCGCTATCCAGCGCATCTGGGTGAAGGACGTGGGCGACGCTGCTGACTCCGGCTCCACACAGTCGTTGAAATCGTGAGATTTTCCGCGAAAGCTAGAACGTCGCGGCGCGCCAGCCGCTCGCGATGATGAGCAGCACGATCCCTGCGGTGATCAGCCGGTAGATCACGAACGGCGTGTACGTGTGGCGCCGGACGAAGCCGAGCAGGAAGACGATCGCAACGAGCCCGCTGCCGGCGGCCGCCAGCACCCCGACGACGAACGGCCCCTCCCAACCCGCCGGCAGGTCGCCGAGGAGCACGTCCGTCGTCCCCTTGAAGAGGACGGCTCCGAGCGTGATCGGCACGAGCAGCAGGAATGAGACGCGCGCCGCCGCGTCGCGATCGAGGCCGAGGAAGCGGCCGGCCGAGATTGTGATTCCCGAGCGCGAGACGCCGGGAGCGAGCGCTAGGGCCTGCGCCGTTCCGATGATGAGAGCGTCGCGCGTGGTCAGCGTTTCCATGTGGCGGCGAGCCGGGCGCTGGTCGGCGACCCAGAGGACGATCGCGAACACGGCCAGCAGGATCGCGATCTGCCACGGCTCGCCGAGGTGGTTCGCGATGAAGCTCTCCCCGGCGCCGCCGATGATGACCGCCGGGATCGTGGCGACGAACAGAAACCACGCGATGCGCTCGTCGCCGCTCGCGATCGCTCGACGCCGCACCGAGCCGAACCAGGCCGCGATGAAGCGCAGCAGGTCGCGCCAGAAGTAGCCCACGACCGCGATCAGCGTCCCCAGATGAAGCGCGACGTCGAAGGTCTGGTTGAACTGATCGTGCTCCTCGAGATACCGCCAGTTCGCGAGCCAGGGGACGAGGATCAGGTGGCCGGACGACGAGATCGGCAGCAGCTCGGTCGCTCCCTGGACCAGCCCGAGCCAGAAGGCCTGCCAGTCGGTCAGGGCCCCCTGTACCTCGCCGACTCCGAGGATGGCCAGCAGCAGCGCGACGGCGATCGCCGCGCCGGCCGCCGCAAAGATGCCGACCCGGCCGCGCACGGAGTAGGTCCTACCACCACCAACGGAGACCAGCCGGTGAACGTGTGCCCCAAGCCTTTTCCACAGCTGTGGATAAGCCCTGGAGCCGCGCCTGATTACGATGAGGGCGATGGAGGCTCTCCACCCGCTCGCCGGGCTCGAGCCGCGCGAGGAGGACGAGCTCCAGCGCGCGCTCAAGGGCTACCGGGACGAGCTGCTCGCCCGCGAGCCGGGAGTCCGACTGGGTGCCGATCCCGAGGAGCTGCACAAGCAGCGCGTGGCGACGAGACGTCTCCGCTCGCTGCTGCGCTCAGCGCGTCCGGTGCTCGAAGATCCGATCCGCGCAAAGCGCCTTCGCGACGAGCTTGGCTGGCTCGGGGCGCTGCTCGGGGAGGTTCGGGATCGTGACGTGCTCATCGACTACCTGGTCGCCGAGCTGGCGACGCTCGAGGAGGCGGCTGCATTCGGCGCGGTGCTCGAGCTTCTCGACGGCGAGAGGGATGAAGCCCGGGAGCACCTGATCGGCGCGCTCGACGGTCCTCGTTATGCGACCCTCCTGGCCGAGCTCGAACGCCTGCCCGGCCTCAAGGAGGGCGCCAGCCTGGGGCGCGTCGCGGCCGACGATTACCGAAGGCTTCGTAAAGCAGCGCGACGGCTCGATGTAAAGGCGACCGACGAAGAGTTGCACCGGCTGCGGATTCGAGCCAAGCGAGCCCGCTACGCCGGGGAGGCCGTCGGTGCGAAGAAGGAGTTCGTCGATCGTGCCAAGGATCTTCAGGATGTGCTGGGCGAACACCAGGACGCAGTCGTCGCCGAGGAGCGGATCCGCGACCTGCTTGCGCGCGTACGCGGAACGGGGCGCACGGCGCTCGTAGCTGGGCGGCTGATCGAGCGGCAGCGCCTTCGTCGAGCCAACGCCCGCCGAGCCTGGCCGAAGGCCTGGAACCGCCTCGAGCGGGCCGGCGACGCCGCGTGGCGCTGACGCTCCGTCGAGAGCTCGTTCGGGCGGCCGGCGGGGTGCTGCGGCGCGCAGACCCCAGCGGTCCCCAAGTCCTTCTCGTCCATCGGCCCCGCTACGACGACTGGACGTTCCCGAAGGGGAAGGCCCACCGTGGTGAATCGGCGGAGGAGACGGCTCTTCGGGAGGTCGCCGAGGAGACGGGGTTTCAGTGCGTCCTCGGTCAAGAGCTGCCGAGCACGACCTACCGCGACAGCCGCGGTCGTCGGAAGGTCGTCCGCTACTGGACGATGCGAGTGGTGTCCGGCTCCTTCAAGCCGCACGCGGAGGTGGACGAGATCCGTTGGGTCACGCACGACGCCGCTGAGGAGACGCTCAGCTACGCCCGCGACCTGGACGTTCTCGGTGCGATCCCGCCGCCGCTGCTCGTCAACCGACATGGGTCCGCCGGCGACTCGGCAAAGTGGGTCGGTGACGACTCGATCCGGCCCTTGGACGACCGGGGCCGGCGACAGGCGTCTCGCCTGGTCGAGCAGCTCGCTCCGTTTCGGATCGAACGGATCCTTTCCAGCCCGTTCACCCGCTGCGTGCAGACAGTCGAGCCGCTCGCCGAAGCCCGTGGCGTCGAGGTCGAGCTCACCGATGATCTGGCAGAAGGCGCGGGCCCGGGGCGTGTACGGATGCTCCTGCTCGAGCTCGACGGCACCGCCACGGCGGTCTGCGGTCATGGGCCCGAGCTCGTGCCGCTCTTCGGCAAGACGAAGAAGGGCGCAACCGTGATCGCCGAAGCCGCGGATGGAGAGCTCGGCGAGCTCGGACGTCTGCCTCCACCCGAGTAAGGTCTCGCGCGTGGATCGAATCAATCTGAACGCACTCGAGCCGGAGTACGACGACACGGACCCCGAGGGTTATCGCGCCGGGATGGCTCGCTTCGGCCCTTCGATCGGTGCGTCGAAGATCGGCGCCTCGCTTTACGAGCTGCCTGCTGGACAGAGCATCTGCCCCTACCACTACGAGTACCCCGAGGAGGAGTGGCTGATGGTCCTCGAGGGGCGTCCGACCCTCCGCCGGCCTGCCGGCGAGAGCAAGCTCGAGCCGGGTGACATCGTCTGTTTTCCCTCGGGTGCCGATGGCGCGCACAAGGTGACGAACCAGACCGACGAGACGATCAGAGTGCTCATGTTCTCGACGAAGATGGAACCCGCCGTCGTCGTCTATCCCGACAGTGACAAGATCGCTGTCTGGCCCGGCGATCCCGCCGACCATGTGATCGTCCGCCGCTCGAGCCACGTCGACTACTACGACGGCGAAATCGACTAGGCCGCGGCCTCGGCGAGCTCGTCGAGCAGGCCGAGAATGGCGCCTTCGCGAAGACCTCCGCGGGCAACCTCGAACGTGACTCCGAGGCGCCGGTGCGCTTCGCGCAGAACGATGATGCCGGCCGGGAGGACGCGGGCCCGCTCGGGTGAGACGTCGTACTTCTTCGCCACGCGTCCCGCAGGCGCCGCGGTCAACGCGTCGAGCGCGTTGCGAAGCTGCTTCTGATCGAAGCGTTTCCCCGTGATCCGCCGCAGAGCCCTCGCGGTTCCCCCGGCCGCCAGCATGCTGCTTGGAAGCGGTGGCGTGACACCCTCGAATGCCCGTTCAACCGCCTTCGCAATCGCGGCCAGCTCGCTCTTCGAAGCAGGGTCCTTGTCGACGTACCGCTCGGTCAGGCGCAGGGAGCCGACGTCGAGCGCGTGGAGCCAGGCCGGCTCCCCAACGGTTCCGACCATCAACTGGGTCGACCCGCCGCCGACATCGATCACGCCGATCGGCTCGCGAACGGAGCGAGAGCCTGCCACCGCCCCGGCATACGCAAGGCGTCCCTCCTCCACTGCCGAGAGCTGGCGGACGGAGAGACCTGTGGCGTCGGCCAGAACGCGGTGAAGCACCCACGCGTTGGCGCTCTGCCGGCCGGGCGCGGTGACGATGACCTCGAGGAGGTCGGCGCCGGCGTCACGGGCGCGCGCCGCGTACTCCGCTGCGACATCCGCCAGCTCGGAGAGCTTCCACGCGGAGATGAGGCCGCTCCGCTCGATCTCCGTAGCCAACCCGAGGTGAGTCCGTTCGCTCACCACCATGCTCAGCCCCCCGCCTCCGCTCGCTGCGACGAGCAGGCGGACGGTGTTCGATCCCACGTCGATCACGCCTGCCCGCATCGCGCCAATTCTGCGTTCGGCTTCGGCCAACGCGGTCACCAGTCCTCACGGGACGGCGCTGCAGTTGCGCTCGCGGACACTATTTGAGCTGCGGCTCGAGCTTGTAGCCCACTCCGTACCGCGTATGCAGAAAGGCATGACGGGGGGCGCGGGCGTCGATCTTCTCGCGTAGCTTGCGGACGAAGACGTCGACCGTCCGGTCGCGTCGCGTCAGTCTTCGGCCCCAGATTCTCTGGAGCAGCTCGTCCCGGGTGACGACCCGCGGGCTTTCAGCGGCGAGCGCGTAGAGGAGCCGGAACTCGGTCAGCGTGAGCTCGGCGCTCGAGCCGTCGAGGTAGGCCTGGACGCTGACGGGGTCGACCCGCAGCTCCTCGAGCTCGATGACCTCGCCGCGCTTTGCCAGCTGGTCACGCACGCCGCGTCTCGCCGCCGCGCGAACGCGCGCGACGAGCTCCCGCATCGAGAACGGTTTGACCAGGTAGTCGTCGGCTCCGAGATCGAGCGTGTGCACTCGGTCCTCCTCGCTGCCCCTCGCGCTCACGACGACGACCGGCGTGCCGATTCCTTCGGCGCGGGCGTTCTCGATCAGCTTCCAGCCGTCGAGCATCGGAAGCATCAGATCGACGACGCAGACGTCGGGCTGCTCGAAGCGAAGACGGGCGAGCCCGGTCTGTCCATTCGAGACCCACTGAGGGTCGAAGCCGGCCGTTGCGAGGTGGCTGGCCATGCCCTTGGCGATCACCTCGTCGTCCTCCACGATCAGGACTTTCGCCATCGCGTGAATCTTCACCTGCTCGTGATCCCGGCGGGGTGGACGCTCGGTGAACGAGTGGTAACAGACCGGTAAACAAAGGTCGGCAAACGCCGCTCAGGGCTGGCGACGCCGCTCTGGCTTTGGAAGGATGACAGAGGAACGATGCGCTACGTCCTCTTCGTCTGCACCCACAACGCCGGGCGCAGCCAGATCGCGCAGGCGTTCTTCGAGCGTTACGCGCCGGCTGAGTTTCGGGCCGAGTCTGCCGGCCAGGCCCCCGCCGACCGCGTCTGGCCGAACGTGGTCGAGGCGATGCGGGAAGTCGGGATCCAGATCGCGGACCGGCGTCCGAAGAAGCTCGATCTCGAGATGCAGCTCCACGCCGACTTTGCGGTAACACTCAACTGTGAGGGCCAGTGCCCCTATGTCGCCGCCAAGGTCGAGGACTGGGAGGTTGCCGATCCGGCCGGCCAGCCGCTCGAGGTCGTGCGAGAGATCCGCGACGACATCGAGGAACGGGTGCGTGAGTTCGTCGGGACGCGGCTCGAGGAAGTTCGGGCCGACAGAACGGCGCACAACCTGCGCCTCGCGCGGCTCCTCCCCTCCCTCGTCGAGGAGTTTGGCGACACGCATCCGGCCGACGAGATCCGCCACTGTGCCGACCTGATGCTTGCCGAATTCGACGAGGCGCCGGTTCGTTCGTTCGTGCTCACCCTCGCCCACCGCGAGGCACGTCAGTGCCTGCGGGAAGGGCGCTGCTCGGGACTCGTTTCAGCAGCGGAGCGAGCCTGAGCTGAGCTCTGCGCGGCGGCGAACGTGTTCCGCCGGCTATGCCGCGACTGGGTCGCCGACTTCGTCCGGGAGCCCCCACGGCATCACATATGCACGGCGCTCCGAGCGGAGGTAGCCGACCACCGCGCGCTCGCTCTTCGCGCAGGGCAGCAGCGTCTTCCAGCTCCCGAGATGCTCCGCGCGGTGGAAGTCGCCTGTCGCGATCGCCGGGAGGCCGGCCTCGGCGACCCAGCCGAAGGTCTGGCGCCGATTCACGAGCTCGTAGCGATCGACCACCCCGTCGAGCCGCTCGTGGTTCCGCCAGAACCAACGCGTTGTCCGGTCCGGATGGGGATCGTCCCTTCCGCCGTGCGGGTGCGCCGCGATGATCGCGGCTCCGCTTGCCCGCGCTGCCCGCAGCGCCGGCTCCAGTCCCTCGTCGACGGAACAGAAGGAGCGCAGGCCGACCGCAAGTGCGTGGCCGGCCTCGTCGGGATCTGCGGCAACATGAGTCAGCTCAGCGCCGGGAATGAGCAGTAGGCCGTACTGCTCACTCGCGCGCCTCGATTCGCGCTCGATCGTCTTCACGTAGTGCGGATACGTCTCCGGGCGGAG
>DASSXA010000144.1:0-6688 GCA_035704315.1 Gaiellaceae bacterium | reverse complement strand
GGCTTGACGACGACAGGCGGGCAGAAGGGGATAGGGGAGTTCGGATCCGTAACGTGGACCGTGCGCGGGTGCGGCACGCCTGCGCACAAAAGACTCTTCGCCGTTGCCAGTTTGTCGTGCGCAGCCACGAGCGGTTCCGGCCCGTTGAGGACCCGGACGCCGGCGCCTTGCAGACGCGCAAGCTCCCAGAGCCCGTTCTCGATGCCGTCGAGCGCCGCGGCGACGTCGAGGCGCCCGATCGCGATGTCGCCGAGCGTTAGCGCCCGGAGCGCCTCGGCCGGCGGCAGTACCTGGAGGTCTGAGCGGCTGGCCGCCAGCGCCTCGTTGGTGGGAGTTCGGTGATGGGCGACGACCGCGACGAGCATGGGGCACAGAATTTTGCCGGAGAAGCGCTTCTGCGGAAAAGCGCTTCTCCGCTTCTTAACCTTGAATCAACGTGTGGGACTCAGCCGAAGCGGCCAGTGACGTAGTCCTCGGTTCGCTTCTCGGACGGGTTCGTGAAGATCTTCTCGGTGTCGTCGTACTCGACGAGCACACCGTGCCGCGAACCGTCCTCGCCGCCGCTGATGCTGAAGAACGCGGTCATGTTGGCCACGCGCGCCGCCTGCTGCATGTTGTGCGTGACGATCACGATCGTGTAGTCCTGCTTCAGCTCGTGCATGAGATCCTCGATGCTCGCCGTGGCGATCGGGTCGAGGGACGAAGCGGGCTCGTCCAGCAGGATCACGTCGGGCTCGATCGCGATCGCCCGGGCGATGCAGAGCCGCTGCTGCTGGCCGCCAGAGAGGGCGAGCGCGCTGTCCTTGAGCCGGTTGTTGACCTCGTCCCAGAGCGCCGCACGCTTGAGCGCGTGCTCGACGCGGTCCCTGAGGTTGTCCTTCATGCCAAGGATGCGAAGCCCGTACGCGACGTTGTCGAAGATCGACTTCGGGAACGGGTTGGGCCGCTGGAAGACCATCCCGATCCGGCGGCGAACCGACACCGGATCGACGTCCTTCCCCTGGAGGTCGACGTCATGGAAGAGGATCTTCCCGTCGCTCCGAAAGCTCGGGATCACGTCGTTCATCCGGTTCAGGCAGCGGATGAAGGTGCTCTTGCCACAACCGGACGGTCCGATGATGGCGGTGATGGTCTTCCCGTAGATGTCGAAAGAGACATCACTGATGGCAGGAGCCTTGCCGTAGTAGGCCGTGAGGTTCTGGATCTGGAAGACGGTCTCCCGAGCGAGCTCCCGCGAGGACGGCCGTTCTGCGCCGACCTGGCTGGGGTCAATCGACCTCCGAAGACCTTCCTGGGACGACTCTTCCGTGCGAGGCTCCGTGCTCTCCTGCATGTCGGTCGAAACGTAGCTCACTAACGACCTCCCGTTAGACGACGGCGGCTGCGGAGCCCGAATGCTCGGGCGATGATGCTCGCCACCAGGACGAACGTGATCAGCACGAGCGCTGCGCCCCAGGCCTGTTCCTGGAGCGAGGGATCGGCCTGCTCTGCCGAGGTGAAGATGAAGAACGGAATCGACGCGAGCGGATCGCTCGGATTCCAGGACACGGTGTTTCCGGCGAGCGAGCTCGTGAAGAGGAGGGGCGCCGTCTCGCCGGCGACACGCGCGGTCGCGAGCGTCGCGCCCGTGATGATCCCACCGACTGCCATCGGCACGACGACGTTCAACGTGGTGCGCCAACGCGGGGCACCAAGCGCCAAACTCGCCTCGCGGACGGCATTGGGCACGAGCGCGAGCACCTCCTGGGTCGAGCGTGTGACGAGCGGCAGCATCAGGATCGCGAGGGCGAAAGCGCCTTTGATTCCCGATTGGCCATGGCCTGCGACGAGGAAAACGAAGACGAAGATGCCGATCACGATTGCGGGGACGCCGTTCAGCACGTCGAAGGCGACCGTCAGCGCCGAAGCGACGCGCTTGGGCGCGAACTCGTTGAGGTAGATCGCGGCAAGGACCCCGGCCGGCAGCGCCATCAGCACTGCCAACCCGACGATGATGAAGGTCCCCACGATCGCGTTCGCGATCCCTGATTTCTGTTCACCGAACCCGAGGAACGACGGCGTCTTCGTGAAGAAGTCGAGATCGAGGGCACCGGCGCCGCGCTTCGCAACTGATCCGACGACGATCACGAGCAGCGCGACGGCGGCGAGTGCCGCCAGGGTCGCGAGCCCCTCCATCGCCCAGTTGACGATGCGCCGTCGCCTGCGGTGCTCGCTCGTCAGCGATTTGGCGGTGAGCGTGAGATCGCTCACGTCCTACCCTCCTGCCGAGCCGTCACGCGCTGGACGATGACCCGGGCCACCAGGTTCACGACGAGAGAGAACGCCAGGAGGATGACCGCGAGGTAGACGAGCGCGGAGATCTGGAGGTTGGACGTCGCTCCTACGTAGCCGCTCGCGATCTTGCTCGCGAGCGTGTCGCCGGGCTCGAAGAGGTCCCACGTGATCGCTTCGTTGTTGCCGATCACCTGCGTGACGGCGATTGCCTCCCCGACCGCCCGTCCGAGGCCGAGGATCATGGCGGCTGCGATGCCCGCGCGGGCGTACGGGAAGATCACTCCGCGGACGAGCTCCCAGCGAGTGGCGCCGAGTGCGAGCGCACCCTCTTTCAGCTCGCGCGGGACGTTGAGGAAAAGCTCGCGGCAGATGCTGGAGATGATCGGGACCATCATGATCGTGAGGATCAGGATCGCCGCCAGGATGCTCGGCCCAGCGGCAGGCTCGCTCTTGAAGAACGGCGTCCAACCAAGCGTGCGGTGGAGAAACGGGCCGACGTGCTCGACTATCCACGGGCCCATCACGAGGATGCCCCAAAGGCCAAGAACCACGCTCGGGACGGAGGCGAGCATCTCCACCAGTGCCCCCACGGGGCCGCGGAGCCAGCGCGGGGCGAGCTCGGTCAGGAACAGCGCAATTGCAATCGAGATCGGCGCTGCGAGGAGGAGAGCGGCAAAGGACGTGAGGGCGGTACCGAAGAGGAATGTCGCCGCGCCGTAGACCTCGGGCGTGCCGGTCGGATTCCAAGTCGTGGAGGTGAGGAAGCCGAGGCCGAACTCCTTCATCGCCGGCCAAGCGTCGGCGAGGATCTCGCGGGCGATGAGGATCAGGAGGAGGAGCGCGGAGAGCGCTGCCGCCAGGGTGATCCCGTAGAGAACGGCGTCGCCGGGATTGAAACGACCCCGCCGCCTGAGGGCGGCGGGGTCAGGGATCGATCTCGTTGCCGTGGCCAAGGGGCCGGAGACGAGTCCTAGGAGTGGACGCGCCTCAGCTGCGCCTTCACGCGAGTGACCACGTAGGACGGAACTGGCTGGAAGATCAGCTTCGGCCCGTACTGCTGTCCGCTCGTGACGGCCCAGGTGATGAACGACTTGAGCTGGGCGGCCTTGCTGCTCTGCAGCGGCACGATGACGTACGAGTACGTGCAGATGGGATACGCCCGGAGGTACTTCTTCCCGCGGGGCGGATTCACGATCGAAAGCTCGTTCGTCGAGCTGAACTTCTTGTCGGCCGACGCGGCCGCCTTGATGCTGCGGAGGCCGGGCGTCGCCCACTTGCCGGACTTGTTCTGAACCGCGGCGAACTTGATGTTGTTCTTGAGGGCGTAGGCGATGTCGGCGTAGCCCACAGCTCCCTCGGTCCGGGTGACCACGCCGGCCACTCCAGAGCTTCCGCGAGCCCCGACACCGGTCGGCCAGTTCACCGTCGTGCTGGGGCCGCCCACGCGGCTCTTGAAGGTCGGGCTGACGGACGTTAGGTAGTCGGTGAAGTTGTAGGTCGTCCCGCTGCCGTCACTCCGGTAGACAGGGGTGATCTTCCGGTCAGGGAGATTGACGCCGGGATTGAGACGTTTGATGCGGGCGTCGTTCCAGGTGGTGACCCTGCCGAGGTAGATGTCGGCGATCAGCCTGCCGTTCATGTGGAGCGCGTTCTTGACCCCGTCGAGGTTGTACATGACCGACGTTGCCGAGAGCACCCAGGGCATCTGGACGCAGCCTTTGCAGGCAGCGAACTGATCAGGCGTCAGCGGGGCGTCGCTCGCCCCGAAATCGACCGTCCGGTTCGTGATCGCGGCGATGCCGCCGCCGCTGCCGATTCCGTTGTAGTTGATCTGGTCTCGTTTGTACTGCTGCTGCCAGACGGCGATCAGCGGCTGTGGGAACGTCGCTCCCGCGCCGTTGATAGTGGCCTGGCTTCGTGCGCCCGCAGCGACCGCGATGGCAACGCCCACGATCGCAACGAGCGCGACCGCAGTCGCGCTTCTTTTGAAGCTCATCTGGTTTTTCCTCCCCTTCGCAGCGTTGTTCACTCGCTGCGCAGGCTAGGTCCGACACGGGAGTCAATGGTCATCCACGCTGTGAACGGCTGGTGACGATTTGGTGAACGTCTACTTCGGCTGCGGTTCGAGCTTGTAGCCGACGCCGTAGCGGGTCTGGATGAAGGAGTGCTCGCGGGCCCGCTTGTCGATTTTCTCCCGCAATTTGCGCACAAAGACGTCCACAGTTCGATCGCGGCGGGTTTCGCGTCGCCCCCAGATCCGCTGGAGCAGCTCGTCGCGGCTGACGACCCGTCCGCCCTCGAGAGCGAGGGCGTAGAGCAGCCGGAACTCGGTCGGCGTCAACCCGGCGTCCTCGCCGTGGACATAAGCCTGAACCTCGTTCGGATCGATCCGCAGCTCCTCGATCTCGATCGCTTCGCCGCGCTGTTCCCGCTCCGGGCGGGTACCGCGCCGAGCGTTGGCCTGGACACGCGCGACGAGCTCTTTCATCGAAAACGGCTTGACGAGGAAATCGTCCGCGCCGATGTCGAGCGCGTGAATGCGGTCGTGCTCGGTTCCGCGGGCCGACACGACCACGATCGGCGTTCCGATTCCCTCCCGACGGGCGCTTTCGATCAGGCTCCAGCCGTCGGTGCCGGGCAGCATCAGGTCGACGACGCAGACGTCTGGCCGCTCGTACCGCAGCCGTGCGAGACCCGTCGTGCCGTTCGACACCCGGATCGGGTCGAAGCCGGCCGCCGTGAGGTGGCGCGCCATCCCCTCCGCGATGACCTCGTCGTCTTCGACGATCAGAACCTTCGCCATACTCGTTGAGAGTATGAAGTGGCCCTTCTTCCGGAACGGCGAGGAGCGCAGCGCGGAGCTGGAGGCGCTGCGCGTGGAGGCGGCGCGGGCCAGAGCGCTCGTGGAGCAAAGCCCCGAGCTGTTGGTCGTCCTCGACGCCGGGGATCGCGTCGTCGCGGCCAGCAGGCGCGCGCGCGACCTCGACGGGATCGCCGAAGGACGCCGTGTGCCGGCCGCTGTCCTCGGCGGAGACGGCTTCCGAAAGCCGGTCCGTGTGACTTACGACGTGAATGGACGCCGCGAGACGATCCTCTATCTCGATCCTCCGGGTGAGCCCGCCGAGTATCAGGAGCTCCGGGCCGGGTTCACGGCCGCGGTCTCACATGAGCTACGGACGCCGCTCGCGCGCCTGCTCGCCCTGTTGGAGACCGCCGGGCTACCTGGGGAGGATCCGGTGGCACTCGCCGACCAGGCCCGCGCCGAGGTCGTACAGATCACGGAGTTGATCGACGACGTCTTGTTCCTCAGCGAGCTCGAGACCGGTCGTGCAGTGGTCGCACTGGGTGCCGCTCGCGCCCTGCCGGTCGTCCGTGAGGTCTTGGACAAGCTTCGCGAGCCGGCCGATCGGGCCGGGGTCGTGCTTCGTGCCGAGGGCGAGGAGGAGGCCGAGCTCCCGCTCCGCCCGCGCATGCTCCGCGTGGTCGTCGAGAACCTGGCAAAGAACGCGATCCGGTATGCGGGGACCGGCGCGACGCTGACCGTGACCGTCCGCTCAGGGGAGCTGCGGGCCGCGGACGACGGCGCCGGCGTGTCGCCTCGCGACCTGCCGAGGCTCTTCGAGCGTTTTTATCGGGCCGATCGTGTCCGAGGCGCAGGGGGCACGGGTTTGGGTCTTGCGGTCGTCAAGCACATCGTCGGCGCAGCCGGCGGCAGGGTCGAAGCCAGCGGGGGCCCAGGCGAAGGCCTGACGATTCGCTGCGTGTTCACCGGTTAGCAAACTCAGATGCTCACGGCAGAGCGGCCGAGTATCCTGGGCCGCGTGAGGCTCAGCTTCCAGGAAGAGCTAGACCGGCTCGAGGCAAACCTCCAAGAGGAGAGCGACCTGGTCCTTCGCTCGCTCCGCGGCGCCATCAACGCGCTTCAGCAGCAGGACGCCGAGCTTGCAGACGAGGTGATCGCCTTCGACGACGAAGTGGACACGCGTTACCTCGAGATCAGCACAGGGATCGAGCAGCTGCTCGCCCGGCAGACGCCTGTCGCGGTCGACCTGAGGCTCGTGCTAGCCGTTCTGCACACGAACCTCAGCCTCGAGCGCATGGCCGATCTCTGCGTGACGATCGCCAAGATGACGAAGCTGACCCACACGCTCAAGCACGACGAGCCGCTCGTCGAGGCCTTCGAGGAGATGGGGACGCGCGCCGAAGAGATGATCCGCGTCGCTATGGACTCGTTCGCTCGGCGCGACCTGGACGGCGCGGAGAGCCTGGTCGATCTCGACGAGCTGATCGATCGAGCGAACCGTCGGGTGGTCAGCTACGTACTCGAGCTCGGAACCGACACCGCACTGCGCGAGTGGGGCCTTCGCATGATCGTCGTCTCTCGGTGCCTCGAGCGCATCGGCGATCACGCCGT
>DASSXA010000141.1:0-16474 GCA_035704315.1 Gaiellaceae bacterium | reverse complement strand
GGGCGCTCGCCTTCACAGGTTTCTTCCTCAACCTCTTCAACCTGCTGCCGGTGGTCCCGCTCGACGGCGGTCGCATCGTCGCCGCAGTGCATCCGGCCCTCTGGCTGGTCGGCTTCGCCGGCCTGATCGCGCTCGTCTTCGTTGCACCGAACCCGATCTTGATCGTGATCGCGCTGTTCGTCGGGCTGGAGCTCTGGCGCCGCTGGCAGGAGCGGGGAGAGCCCGAGGCCGCGACCTACTACCAGGTGGCGCCGTGGCAGCGGGTTGCGGCGGCGGTGGGCTACTTCGGCCTGGCGGCACTGCTCGTCCTGGGCATGAGCGCCACCCACCTCGAGCGAACGTTCTAAGCGGCGACGTGCAGCGGCAAGACCAAGACCAGCAGATTCTCCGAGCGCACGACGGCAACCTTCCGCGCAACGTCTTCCTCATTGCGGAGGAGTTCCGGACAGGGTTCGAAGCAGTCGACAGCATCGACCGGCCCGCCGTCACGATCTTCGGTTCCGCACGGGTGAGAGAGGACGACCCCATCTACCAGCTGGCCGAGGATCTCGGCCGGCGCTTCGCCGAGGCCGGCCTCGCGGTCGTCACTGGAGGCGGCCCCGGCGTGATGGAGGCGGCGAATCGAGGAGCGCACGAGGCCGGCGGGCTGTCCGTTGGCTTCAACATCGACCTGCCCCACGAGCAGCACCACAACGCCTTCCTCGACATCGGGGTTACGTTCAGGCACTTCTACGCGCGCAAGACGATGCTCGTGAAGGCGGCGGAGGGGTTCGTAATGTTCCCAGGCGGGTTCGGGACCCTCGACGAGTTGTTCGAAGCCTTGACGCTGATCCAGACTGGCAAGGTGCTGGACTTCCCGGTCGTCCTTTTCGGCCGTGATCACTGGCAGGGGCTGCTCGGCTGGATCCGCGACCGACCGCTCGCCGAAGGCTTCATCAACGCCGAGGACATCGATCTCCTCTACGTCACGGACGACCCGGAGGAGGCGGTCGAGACCATCCTGCGGTCGCTCGAGGAGCGCAGCCTGGAGAGCCCGGCGGAGCCCCGCAAGGCCGACGCCCAGTAGGTCATGCGGCTCCGCGACCTGCCGTCGGTGGACGAGCTGGCGCGGGGCCTGGACGATCCGCTCGCCGTCGAAGCGGCCCGAAAAATGCTCGCGCGCGCGCGTGAAGAGATATCTGCCGGATTCGAGCCGGGCGACCTCGCCGGACGGGTCGAGGCGGAGCTCGCCGGAATGCGCAGGCCCAGTCTCCGGCGTGTGGTCAACGCGACGGGCGTCATCGTCCACACAAATCTCGGACGGGCGCCGCTCGGCGAGGCCGCGCTGGAGCGCATGCTCGAGGTCGGCCGGTCTTACTCGAACCTCGAGTACGACGTGAACGAGGGAACGCGGGGGTCCCGGCAAGACCATGTGGCTCGCCTCCTGCGCACCCTCACAGGCGCCGAAGCGGCCCTTGTCGTCAACAACAACGCCGCGGCGGTGCTACTCGCGTTGGCGGCGCTCGCGGAGGGACGTGAGGTACTCGTCTCTCGCGGCGAGGTGATCGAGATCGGCGACGGGTTCCGGATTCCGGACGTGTTGGCCCGTTCTGGCGCTCGGCTCGTGGAGGTCGGAACGACGAACCGGACGCGAGCGGCGGACTACGAGCGCGCGGCCGGGACCGACACCGCACTCCTCCTACGTGTCCACCAGTCGAACTTCCGCGTCGTCGGATTCACCGAGCTGCCGGCGGTGGAGGAGCTGTCCGGTGTGGCTCGGCGCCACGGGATTCCACTCGTGGACGACCTTGGCTCCGGCGCTCTTGCGGATGTGCCTGACGAGCCGTCGGTACGGGAGAGCCTGCAGGCCGGCGCCGACCTCGTCTGCTTCTCCGGGGACAAACTGCTGGGCGGGCCCCAGGCCGGGATTCTGGTGGGCCGCGCTGACCTGATCGAGCGGCTCCGCCGCCACCCGCTTCAGCGGGCGTTGCGAGCGGACAAGCTCACCCTTGCCGCGCTCGAAGGGACGCTCGCGCTGTATCAGGAGCCCGGCCGGGCGCTTCGTGAAGTTCCGGTACTGCGGATGCTCGTCGAGCCGGCAAGTGAGGTGCGCGCGCGGGCGGAGCGGCTCGCGCGGTTGGTCGGCGGCGTCGTCGAGGAGACCGTCGGCCGCGTAGGCGGCGGGGCCCTGCCGCTCGCCGAGCTTCCGAGCTTTTCCTGTGCTGTCCAGGAGGAGCTCAGCGCTCGCTTGCGGTCCGGCGATCCGGCGGTGATCGGCATCGTCCGTGACGGGCGCCTGCTCCTCGACTGCCGGACGGTCGCCGACGGGGAAGTCGACGAGGTCGCAAGGGCTGTGCAAGCGGCGCGGTGACGGGCAAGGCGCCCCAGTCGATCCTCTGGGATCTTCTCCGCGGCGCGCTCGCCACCCGAGGGCTCGGGATCGTCGCCGAGCTTGGAATTGCCGAGGCGCTCGCCGATGGCCCCCGCACGGTGACGGAGCTTGCCGACACGACCGCCGCCGACCCCGACACCCTTCATCGCCTGCTCCGGGCACTGGCGAGCGACGGCGTCTTCGCCGAGACCGAGCCAGGCGTCTTCGAGAACACAGAGTCCTCGAACCTGCTCCGCCGCCGGAGCGGCTGGGCGGACTTCGCCTCACTCTTCGGCGGCCCGTGGCACCGAGCTGCCGGCGAGCTGGCCACCGACTCCGGCGAGCCGGCATTCGAGCGAGCCTTCGGCGTTGGCTTCTGGGAGTGGTTGGCGCAGAATCCTGAGGCGCGCGCCTCGTTCGACCGCGCAATGGAACAGGGCTGGGAGTCGAGGGTCGAACGGTTGGAGAGCGCGGGCTGGCGTGGCGACGAACTCGTCGTCGACGTGGGAGGCGGCAACGGTTCACTCCTCGTCCAGCTAATCCGACGTCACCCGGGACTCCGAGGCATCGTTCTCGACCTCCCGGAGACGAACCGGGACGAAGCCGAGCTCGGGCGGTCCGGAATCGAGTTCATGCCGGGCGACTTCTTCGAGGCTGTCCCCCGCGGCAACGCCTACATCCTTTCGACGATTCTCCACGACTGGGACGACGACCGCGCGGCGGCGATCCTGCGCACGATTCGGGCCGCGGCTCCGGAAGACGCCCGCCTGCTCCTCTTGGAATCAATCGTTCCGGCCGGGAACGAGCCGGACGGCACAAAGTGGCTCGACCTGCTGATGCTGACCCTCTTCCATGGGCGCGAGCGGAGCGAAGACGAGTGGCGGACGCTCCTCGACGCCGGCGGGTTCGAGCCGATTCAGCTCAACGACGGGCTTATCGAGGCGCGATGCCGGTCACGGTAGGTACCGCCGGCCACGTCGACCACGGCAAGACCTGGCTCGTCCGAGCCCTGACCGGAAGGGACACCGATCGCCTGCCCGAGGAGCGACGGCGCGGGCTTTCGATCGATCTCGGCTACGCGCCGCTCGAGCTCGAGGACGGCAGACGGCTGTCGCTGATCGACGTTCCCGGCCACGAGCGCTTCGTCCGCAACATGGTCGCCGGAGCGAGCGGGATCGACTTGTTCCTGCTCGTGGTCGACGCCGGCGAGGGGCCGCGGGCGCAAACTCACGAGCATCTGAAGATCATCGGACTGCTGGGCATCGACCGCGGTGTCGTGGCCGTGACGAAGGCGGACACGGTTTCGGACGAGCGTCGCCAACAGGCGGTCCGCGAGGCACGAGAGCTCGTGCCGCGGGCGGAGGTCGTCGTCGTCAGCGCCGTCACAGGGCTGGGGTTGGAAGGGCTTCGTGCCGCGATCGGGCGCGCGGCCGACTCTATGACGCACGGTGATTTGGAGCTCCCGACACGGCTCTGGATCGACCGGGCGTTCACGATCGCGGGCACCGGCACTGTCGTCACGGGAACGCTCTGGTCGGGGTCGGTTGAGGTCGGCGAAACACTTCGACTGGAGCCGGCGGGGCGGGACGTTCGAATTCGTGCCGTCGAGGTGCACGATGCTCCCGTGGAGCGCGCGGAAGCCGGCCAACGGGTCGCCGTTGCGCTGCCGGGTGTCGCGCGAGGGGACCTGCGTCGGGGAGATGCGCTGGTTGCGCCCGGCGCCTATCCGGTGGGCTACCGCCTCGACGTCGTTCTCGAAGGCGACGGGGTGCCGGCCGCCGTGACCGCTCACCTGGGCTCGGCGAGCACTTCGGCTCGTGTTGTCCGAAGCGGCAACTACGCTCAGTTACGGTTGAGCGAGGCCGTGGTCGCGTCCCGGGGAGACCGAGTCGTTCTCCGGGCCGAAACAACAGTCGGAGGTGCAATCGTCCTCGACCCCGCTCCGCCGCGAAGGCTCGATCCCAAGCGGCTCGAGCGCTTGGAAGGAGGTGATCCGGTATCGATCGCGAGCGAATTGACGCACGAGCCGCAGACGGCGGACTCGCTGCGGGCCCGGGGCGTCCTGGCGCCGGCGGAGCTCGAGGAGGGCCTTCGGGGGCTCGTGCACTCAGACAACTGGTATTTCCGGCCTGACTGGCTCGAGGAGCTCAAGGCGTCGGTCCGAGCGCGGCTCGAGGGGCGGCTCGAGTCGGGCACGCTCGATCCCGGCCTGGCAACCTCTGAGCTGCTACCGAAGCGCGACTGGACCGCAGCCGTGCTTCCGCTCCTCGACATCGAGCTGCGCAACGGGAAGGCCTACCTTGCGGGAACCGGCCCGACGCTCAGCGGCCGCGCTGAGGAGGCCGCGCGCCTCACGGCGGAGCTGGAACGCGCCGGCCCGAGCGGCGTCGAGGTCACGGACGCCGAGCTCGTCCGCTACCTCGAGCGCCAGGGATCGCTGGTGCGGCTCGGCGGCGGACGGGCGATTTCGGTCGGCGCGTATGATGCCGCGCGCAAGGCGCTCGTCGCCGAGTGCACCCAGACCGGGTCGATCCGGCTGGCCCGGTTTCGCGACCTGCTGGGCATCTCGCGCAAGCCCGCGCAGCTACTGCTCGAGCGGATCGACTCCGACGGCGTGACGCGCCGGCAGGGCGAGGCGCGAGTGCTCAGACGCCGAGCCCGCGGATAGAGTCGCCGCGGAGCGGCATGGGCCCGGTGGCCCAACCGGTCTTCAAAATCGGTGAGGTCGTGTAGCCCACGGCTCGGTAGGTTCGACTCCTGCGCCGCTCCGTTTTGGCCGCGGGTTGTATGGAAAAGGTCACAGCACCGGCTGGAGCGCCGCACGCTGAACCGACGACCACGCGACACACAGGCCAAGCAGGGATCCGGGCGGGCCTTCCGAGGCTTGGCCCTCGTCTTCGTGCTCACGTTCGTCAACCTCGTCGGCGTCATCGTGACGGCAGCCGCGCTCGGCGGGCTCGCGCCGTGGTCACGCTGGCAGTTCATCGGCATGTTCGGCGTCCTCGAGGTGGCGTCCGGGTTGGCGAACGTCATCTCGCCGAACATCTGGCGGCTCCCCATCGCCGAGCTGCAAACGAGCGAGCGCACGGACGTTTCGCTGGCGGCGTCTGCCTTGCTGCTACCGCATTGGGGCGGTCTCGCGCGTTCGGCTGCCGGGCTCGTCTGTGTGGTCCTCGCCGCCTGGCAGGAGGGCGTCGGTCCCGCCACCGCTGCCCTCGCGCCGTTCATCCTCGCCCTCGCCTGGTTGGTGCTCGCGACCTCCGCCGTGCTCGCGCGAGCGGGAGTCGCGCGGCCTGATCTCGACGTCGTCCAGTTCGTGGTTCGCTGGGGCGGTCAGGAGAGGGAGGTCACGCCCATCAGCATCGGCGCCTCCGTGCTCCAGTTCCTCCTCAGCATCACGACGATCCCGGTCGTGAAGCTGTTTCCCCCTTCGATCCTCTACCAGCCGGAGATCGGGCCGTCCGCGGGCGCCTTCCTAGTCGCACTCGCCGTGTCGGCCGCCTTGGTGCCGCTCGTCTACGTGCTGTGGTCGGGCCGCGTGGAGGTGAGAGCGGCGCCGGAGCAACAACGCGAGGCCGAAGAGCAAAGTTGAACGGGTGAGGCCCGTAGGCCTCACCCGCCAATGCGTCAGTTACTTCTCCACGACCTTGACCTTGGTGAGGTCGACCTGGTTGAGCAGGTTCAGGTTGAAGGTGTCCTTGATCGACTGCCGCTCGAGCGTGGGGTACGTGTACCAGTAGATCGGAATGAAGGGCACCGAGCCCTCCGGCCCGAAGAGCTTCTGCTCGAGCTGGGCATAGAGCTCAAAGCGCTTCTGATTGTCCTGTGTCTGCTTTGCCTGCGCGACGAGCTTGTCGTACGACGGATCGCAGAAGTTCGAGTTGTTGTTGCCCGAGTCGCACGTCCAGAGCTCGAGGAAGTTGATTGCGTCGACGAAGTCGCCGATCCAGCCCAAGCGGTAGGTGTCCACGCTTCCGTTCGGCGGAGGCCCGAGGAACTCGAGGAACTGCTTCCACTCCAGGACCCTGAGCTTCACGTCGAGGCCGAGCTTCTTCCACTGGGCCTGGAGCGCAACCGCGATCGGCTGGTGGGCGGGGTCGTTGTTGTAGTAGAGCGTGATCGACTTCTTCGGGTTCTTCGCCTTGGCGAGCTCCTGCTTGGCGGCGTCGATATCGGTGGTCTCCGGCAGCCACTCCGACTTCGGGTTGATTGTGTCGAAGCCGGGCATCCCCTTCGGCGTGAATCCCGTCGCAGGCACCTGGCCACCCTGGGCGATGTGGTCGATGATCTCCTTCCGGTCGACCGCCATGGCCATTGCCCGCCGTTGGTTGACGTCCGTGATGTTCTTGACGTTGAGGCCGTAGTAGTAGGTTCCGAGACCCGGATACTGCTGGTATTCGGGCGTGGGCTTCAGTCGCGGCAGGTCCGTCGGCGGAACCGTCAACTGGACGTCGCTTTCGCCCGCTTCGAAGGCCTGGAGCGAAGTCGTCGCCGCCGTGAGCATCAGCCCGTTGACGCGCTGGAGCGACACGCTGTCGGCGCCGCGCCAGCCGGGCCACTTCACGAGATCGATTTTTGCGTTGTGCTGCCACGTGGCGAGCTTGAACGGCCCGTTTGTGACGATGTTCGCGGGCTCCGTCCACTTGCGCCCGAACTTCGCCACGGTCTTTGGATTCACGGCCAGGAACGAGTGGTGCGCTGCCTGCTGCAGGAACCACGGCTGAGCCGACGTGAGCTGGACCTGGAGCGTCGACTTGTCCAGGGCCTTGACCCCGACGCGGTCACGGAGCCGCGCACAGTTCTTCGTGCACGAGTTGTACTCCTGGGCCCCCACGATCCCATAGAACTGGTATGCGTAGTCGGCGCCGAGCTCAGGCGAGATCGTCCGCTTCCACGAGTATTCGAAGTCCTGCGCGGTCACGGGGTCGCCGTTCGTCCAGCGGCCGTCCCCGCGGAGGTGGAAGGTGACGATCTTGCCGTTCGGGCTCGTGTCCCAGCTCTCGGCGAGGGCCGGCGTGGGATCCAGGTTCTTGTCGAGCTTGACGAGCGGATCCATGATGTTGAAGAGGATGTTCGCCGAGGTCGTGTCGGTCGCCAGGCCAGGGTCGAGCGACGGCGGCTCCGCTCCCCAGTTGACGGTGATCTCCTGCTTTGCGGCCGCCTTGCCCTCGGATGAGCCCTCGTCGCTGCTGCCGCCACAGGCGGCGACGACGATGAGGAACGCCACTGAGAGCGCGACTGAGGAGATCGAGGAAAGCTTTTTCCTGGGCATGAAGTGGTTCCCCCCTCTAGACGGGGCTGATTTGCAACCCGCTATGTCGGACGACAGTACCCACGTCCCTTGAACGCCAGGTGAAGCAGCTTTGAAGATCGGGTAAGGCGGCGCTGCTACTTCTCTCTTATGACGGTCGAATCGCGCGTCGGTTTGGGAACTCACTTCGAGCTCCAGGCGAAGTAGTCCCGACACGACCCAATGGCGGGGGCAGGCGCAAACCTCGCTCCCGCCACCCTTGCGCTTTCGAGCGACTAACCACTAGTCTGCCGTTTAGTGGTTAGCCAGCTGCCCCGCTATCAGCGCTTCGTCGATGGGCTCGTCCTCCCGGCGACTGTCGCGGACGAGCCTGCGCTGGACTTCTGCAACACGCGCGCCGGCTGGGGCGCGCCGCAGCCGCGGGAGTACCTGACGAGCTACGACCATCTGCTCGTCTGGTCGCGCGAGGCCGGGCTCATCGCTGCGGCGGCAGTCCCGGAGCTGCGCCGGAGCGGGAAGCGCGAGCCCGCGCAAGCCGCACGGGCGCTCGAGCGCGCGTTGGCGCTGCGCGACGGCCTGTACACCGCCTGCACCGATTCCTCCTCCGCCGGCTGGGACACGGTGGCCGCGGAGGCAAGGCATGCGTCGGCCGCCGCCGTGCTCGTCCAAGACGCTCCTCCGGGCCGGCGCTGGGTCATCCCGGAAAGCGCCGGTCTGGATTTACCGGCGCTCGAGGTCGCCCGCGCGGCGGGAGCGCTCCTCGACTCCACCGATCTCGAGATCGTCGGCCGGTGTCCCGGCGAGGGTTGCGGCTGGCTCTTCCTCGACGCCCGCCGCCGAAGACGCTGGTGCACGATGGCAGTGTGCGGCAACCGCGCGAAGGCGCGGCGGCATGCGGCGCGAGCGCAGCAGGAGGACCCAGCCTGATGCTCGCCTTCGTGATCAAACGCACGCTCTGGACGATCCCGGTGCTGTTCGTCTGCGTGACGATCCTGTTCGGCCTGATGAAGGCGATCGACGCCAGCCCGCTCCGGCACGCGCCGCTTCTCGGGCTCTCGAACGTCGCGTGGGTCAAGTACTCGGACTACCAGCCCGACGCGATCCGGGAGAACAAGGAACGGAAGATGGGCCTGGACAAGCCCTGGTACGTGCAGTACGGACGCTACCTGCGCTCGTTGGCACGCCTGGACCTCGGCCCCACCTTCACCTTCGAGTACCGGACGGTCAACTCGATCGTTCGCGAACAGGGAAAGGTCACGCTCGAACTGGTGTTGCTGGCACTCAGCTGGGCGTTCTTCATCGGCGTGCCGCTTGCCGTGCTCTCAGCGCTATGGAGCGGGAGCCTTTTCGATCGCATCGTGACCGGAGTGACCGGCTTGACGATGGGGATACCGAACTTCTTCGTAGCCGCCATGCTCGGCTACCTCCTCGCGGTCAAGGCCGGCGTCGTGCCGGTGTTCGGGTGGGACGGTTGGCGCTCGAAGGTGCTGCCGTCCTTCGTCTTGGCGCTCGTTCCCCTTTCGCTCATCACCCGCGTGCTGAGGGCATCGATGCTCGAGGTGCTCGCGGCTGACTACGTCCACGCGGCGCGGGCCAAGGGACTGCGGCGCGCTCGAGTCATTGGCGTGCACGTGCTCCGCCCCGCCCTGATCCCGGTGGTGTCGATGACCGGGCCCCTGATCGGCAGCCTGGTCACCGGCCTCTTCGTGGTCGAGTGGGCGTTCGCGATCCCGGGGATCGGCAGGTACTTCATCGCCGCAGCGGGTGCGGGTGACTATCCGCTGACGATCGGGCTCACAGTCGCGCTGACGACCGCGATCGTCCTCGCCAACCTGCTTTCGGATATCGCCCTCGCCGCTCTCGACCCGCGAATTCGCGACGGCTAGCTGCACCGGCGGTCGGCTTTCCGCTGAAATGGCTGGCACGATGGCGGAGCTCGCCCGGCGGATCATCTTCCCGCTGCGCTTCGCCGCACAGCGCGTCATCGCGGCCCGTCGCCCGATGTCCGTTGCGGCGTTCGGCGTGGCGCTTGCGGCCTGCGCGCTCGCCGTCGCGTTCGCGGCGAGCGCGATTGTCGAGAACCGAGCCGTGGCCGACGCAGTCGACCAGCTCCCCGCTAACGCGCGCGACGTGCAAGTCACGTGGGTCGGGGTCGGCAGCGCCCCCTCGGAGCGGCCCGAGGAGCTCGACCGGCAGGCGCGAGCCGCGCTGAGCGCCGTCGGGCTCACGCCGAGTGCGAGAACGCTGGCGTACCGCGACGCTCGTTTGGCGGGACAGGTTGTCCGGTTGGCAGCCGCAGACAACCTCCCGAAGTGGCTCGTCGTCGAGCGTGGCCGGCTTCCCCATCCGTGCGGCCCATCGCGCTGCGAGACGGTTCTCGTCGGTAGTGGCGCAGCGCCCACGATCCCCGGCCTGCCCGTCGTCGGCGTCGTAGAGCCTCGTCCCGGAACGCCGGTGCGTCGGGTGCTCGGGACGGCCACGCCCGGCGTTCGACAGCTCCTCGCGGAGGGCGTCGAGGGCGCGGCGCGGCTGCCCGCGTTCGGATCGGCGTTCCACAGCTTCACGTGGTCCGCTCCGCTCGCCTCCGCGCGGCCGACGGCATGGACGCTCGACGATTTCGAGCAGCGACTCACGCGCGCCCGAACCCGGCTCCAGGCCGCGTCGATCCGCTTCGGAGTGAGCGCTCCCTTGGGCTCGCTGGACGACGTCGCGCTCGATGCGCGCGTCGCCTACCGACGGCTGCTCCTCGTCGGCGCGGAGTGCGCGGTGCTCTTCCTTGTCTTCGCAATCGTCGCCGCTTCGACGCTCCGGTCGGGCGCCCTCTCCGCCTCGCGGCGGCTGCGGCGCTTCGGAGCCAGGCGCTGGCAGACGGATCTTCTCGCTGCGGCGGAGGCAGTCGCGATCGTCGTTCCGGCGGCCGCTCTCGGCTGGGTGGTAGGAACACTCGCCGCCGCGGTCCTCGCGCGGGCCACGAACACGCCCGTATGGCCGCTCCTCCGCCGGACGGTTCTCTCCCCGACGGGAATCGGCCTGGCGGCGCTGCTCGCCGGCCTCGGCGCGCTGATCCTGTTCGCGACCATGCGCTCGGGGCGGGTGCTGGTCCGCGGCCGGGGGCTCTCGCTGCTCGATGCCGTGGCGGGCGCCGCGATCTTGGCCGTTGCCGTCGCGCTCGCCGTCGGGCAGACGGATCCGGAGACGCTCGCCCGCGACCGCGGGACCGGCATCGTCGTTCTCCTCGTGCCGGGGCTTCTGATCGTGGCCGCCGCGATTCTTGCCGCCCGGTTGACGGGACCGGCGTTCCGCATCGCCGAGCGACTCGCGCCCCGAGCTCGTCCTTCGCTCCGGCTCGCGCTCCTCTCGGCCGCGCGAAACCCAGGAACCCAGCTCGTCACTGTCGGATTCCTCGTCGTCAGCGTCGGACTGGCGGTGTTCGCCGCCACGTACCGCTCGACGCTTCTGGAAGGGGAGCGGGCTGAAGCGGCCTTTGCCGTACCGCTCGACTACAGGGTGCGGAAGGCCGATCCGGGTCGGGCAGCCGACCAAGCCCCCATCGGCGCTGCGTACGCCGCGCGGAACGCGGTGCCGGTGATCCGGAGGGAAGCACAGGCGCCGTCGCTCAACCTCGCGAGGACAGTCGATGTCCTCGGCGTCCCGAGCGAAGCGCTGCCGCGGCTCCGGTGGCGGAGCGACTTCGCCGAGGCCTCGCCCGCCGCGCTGGCCAGCCGCATCGCGCCGGAGCGCCCACTGCGACCCACCGGCCCGCAGCTCCCGGCGGATGCGCAGACGCTGTCACTTCCCGTCACCGTGCGGGGCGACCCGTTCGTCGTCACGGCGAGCGTGCGCACCGAGCGCGGCACCTACCTCGCACTCGACCTCGGCGAGGCACGGCGCGGACGAACCGTATTGCGGGCACGCCTTCCACGTTCCGCCCGACAAGGAACCGTCGTGGGCCTGTCCCTGGCGATGCCTCCTGCGGAGGCCTTCTCCGCCGCCCATGCTGCCGCCGAGGGCGCCGCGCCCGACGTCTTCAGCGTCGGAAGCGTCGCGTTCGGGCAACCGAACGTCTCCACGCCGGGCGGAGCGAAGCCGGTACCGGTCGACTATCGCGACTGGGTCGCGGCGACCGAGTCCTCACCGACTGGTTCGCCGGCGCGCGAGACGCTTCGAATCCGGTACCTGCTGACCCGAGAACGGACGTTCAGGGTGAGGCCTCGTCAGCCGACCGACGGCAGCCCGCTTCCCGTGATCGCTTGCGGATCACTCGTCGACCGGGTGGGTGAGGGCGGAGTCGTACCGCTCTCGCTCGGACCGGCCACCGTCAATGCCCGGATCGTCGCGCGCGCGTCGCACTTCCCGACCCTTCGCTGTCCCTTCGTCGTCGCAGACGAGGGCGCCCTCGAGACCGCGGTGAGCGCGTCGTCGCCCGGCGCCGCGGTTGCCGACGAAGCTTGGATCGCCGGCGCACCCGGGCTCTCGACGACGCTCGAGCGCGAAGCCGGAGCCACGCCGGTCGCCGTGACCTCGCGGCGGGCGATCGAGGCCGAGCTGCGTGACGATCCCCTCGCCCGCGGAACCGTCGCCGTGCTGGCGGCCGGAAGCCTGCTCGCGCTCGTCCTCGCCGTGCTTGCCGTCCTTCTGGTCGTGTCGGTCGAGCAGCGAGACGAGTCGGGAGACTTCTATGACCTGGAGGCGCAGGGACTGGCACCGGCGAGCCTGCGCCGCCAGCTCGTCCTGCGAATCGCGAGCGTGGCTGCCTTCGGCGTCCTCTGCGGTCTCGTGACCGGGGCGCTGCTGACGGCGGTCGTGACGAAGTTGGTGGCAGTCGGCGCCGGCCGAGCCGCGCCGATGCCGCCGCTGCGAGTGGACATCGCGTGGCCGGAGGTGGCGTTTGGCCTGCTGTGCTTCGCGATCGCACTCGGCGCGATGCTGATCCTCGCGACACGTCGCTCCTTCGCGGGCTCCGTTCCCGCCCGAAGCGGAGAGGCTCGATGACTCGCGTCGTCGAGCTCGATCACGTCTTCCGTGTCTATTCGACGGAAGACGGCGGCTCCGCCGCGCTTCAGGGTCTGACGTTCACCGTGCGCGAGGGAGAGATCGTCGTCGTGTTCGGGCCGAGCGGCTCGGGGAAGACGACGATGCTGAGGATCCTCGCCGGCTTCGACAGCCCCTCCGCGGGACGGGTCGACGTCCTCGGAGTCGACCTTCGCCGACTGGGGCGGAGGAAGCTGGATGAGTTCCGGGGGCGCTTCGTCGGCTACGCCGACCAGCACTATGCAGCGGCGCTCGCCCCCGAGCTCACGGCTCGCGAGCTGGTCGCTTTTCCGCTCGGCCTGGCCGGCGTATCCCGGGACCGGCAGCTCGACCGCGCCGATGCGCTCCTCGACGTCGTCGGGCTTGCGGACCGCAGTCACGCACATCCCTATGAGCTCTCCGGCGGCGAGCAGCAGCGGATCGCAGTCGCGGCCGCCGTCGGGCGGCGTCCTCGACTCCTGCTTGCCGACGAGCCGACGGCCGAGCTCGATTCCGAGAACGCGGCGGCCGTCTACCGCCTAATCGAGCAGATCGTCCGCTCCGAATCTGCAAGCGCGATCGTCGTCAGCCACGATCCGGCGTCGGTCGCGATCGCAGACCGGATCGTCCACGTCCGAGACGGACGAGTCAGCGCCGAGACCGGTCGCGACGGCGCCCCGGGCGAGTCGATCGTGGTCGGGCGGGGCGGGTGGATCCGACTACCCGAGGAGTTCCTGCATCGCGGCCGAATCGTCACCCGCGCCAAGGCCCGCGTAGAAGGCAATGAGATCGTCATCAGCGGCGACGAGGCCGTCTCCGAGCCGCAGGTCAGCCCTCCCACACGGGCACCGCGCCGACGGGCGGCCGGAGCACCCGTTGCCGAGCTCCGAGGGGTCCACAAGCTGTTCGGCTCGGGACGGTGGAGTACGGAGGTCTTCGCCGACTTCTCGGCGCGACTGAGCGAGGGTCGATTCACGGTCGTCACCGGCCCGTCCGGATCGGGCAAGAGCACCCTGCTCAATCTGCTCGCCGGCCTCGAGCTTCCGTCTGACGGAGAGATCGTCGTGCTCGGTGAGGTGATCTCCGGCCTCGATCGCGCCGCCCGGGCAGAGCTCCGACGGACGAGGCTCGGAGTGATAGCGCAGGACACGAACCTCGTTCCTTTCCTGACGGCGCGGGAGAACATCGAACTGACGCTGGCCAACCGCGGCTCGCCCGACGGGGACGCCGATGCCGCGCTCAAAGCAGTCGGTCTCGCTGAGCAGGCGGGGCAGCGCGCCGCGCGGCTCTCGATGGGCGAGCGTCAGCGGGTCGCCATCGCCCGAGCGGTTGCCGCGGGACCCGAGCTACTCCTCGCTGACGAGCCGACGGCGCGCCTGGACGCGGCGAACGCGATCGAGATCGGGGCGCTTCTCTCCCGCCTCGTCGATGAACGCGGGACGACGATCGTCTGCGCCACACACGACCCGCTCGTGATCGAGCAGGCCGACGAGGAGCTGGCGCTACACCGTTAGGGGATGAAGACGCCCTGCAGCGTTACTGGGCTCGAGACGGTGTAGTCGAGCTCCTGGGACTGCTGCACGCCCGTCGGCGTGATCACGTCGAGCGCCTTCGGTACGCCGCCCGGGTTGAACGTGCAGTGCGGGTCGTTACTGGGTGCCGCGCAGACACCGAACAGGAAGTCCTGCGGCGTCGGCGCGAAGCCACGGGCCTGGTCGGGCGAGAAGCCGTCTTGGCCGGTGAGGACGACCGTGAAGCCCCAGCCGGAACCGGGCACCCCGCCGAGGCTCGAGGCCGGAACGCTGAATGTGATGAAGCGTGAGATCGCGTTCGCACTGATGGCGATCGTCCCGAGCGTTGCCCCCGTCGCGTCGATGTACCACTGACCGAAGCCCTGCACCTCGAGCAGCCGGCTCCAAGCCGAGCCGGGGTCGATTACGTAGTTCCGCTGCGGGAACGACCCGGCGGTGCTCGTCTGCGAGGCGCCCGGAACGCGCACGTAGACGTCGACAAGCTGGGCGCCGAGCGGGCTGCCGAAGGTCGGGCTGAGGTCGCGGATCTTCACCTTGAACGTGACCGTCTGCTGATCGGGTGAAACGATCACCTGGAACTGCTGCAGGTCGAAGGCGCCGGCCTTGAAGTTGCTGGACGTCGGATAGGCGTAGTTGCCGGGACCGTTGTCGTCGTTCGAGACATCGGCGACGTCGAGGACGACGGTTCCCGGGGTGAAGTCGAAGACGATCGTCCGCTTCACGTGGGCGGTCGCTCCGGTCGGACTCACGGCGACGACGTTCAACACCGTCGTTCCCCCGGCGATCGGCACCGCGAGGGTGAACGCGCCGTCGGGATTCGCCGGTGTCGAGGCGGTCGTCGTCTGCGGGCTCTGGTCGATGTTCGTGGCCGCGACATAGACGGTGTTCCCGGGCACGGTCGTTCCGGTCACCGTCACGGGCGAGCCGCTGACGGCCGACTGGTCGGCGGGTGCGGTCACCGACAGCGTCGTCTGGCCCTGCGTGTGGCGGACGTAGCGGTCGAGCGTCGCTGCCGGCTGTTCCACCACGCCGCCCGCGATGAGATCGCCGAGGAGTCGCACGTAGGACGCGGCCGACCACGTCAGGGGATTCGCGGACCCTGCCGGTTCGCCATTTACGAATCCAATCGAGGCCAGTGTCGGATCTGTACCGAACGGCGAGCGGGCCAGATTCGGGAGCTCCCAGTCCTGCTCCGGGATCAGGCCGACGCCGCCGGCGAACCGCTCCATCGAGTCGAGGAGGCTCCTGGCCGTGGCGAGATCGCCCGTCTGGAGCGAGTGCTCGCCCCTTTCGGAGGAGAGCGCCGGCCAGAGATGCCCGGTGCCCTGGCCCGACGGCGCCCAGGGACGGCCGTCGCTTGCCCGGTCGCCGTAGCCGTCGCCGTTGTAGCGATGCCACCCCGGCCCGCTCGCTGTCGCCGTCCTGATCGTCGCATCGACGATCGGCAGCGACCGGAGGATGTCGGGATCGCTCGCCGGGAACGCGCCGAGGCGCGAGAGCTCCAGGAACCCGGCGTCGATGACGGCGCGCTGGTCGAGCGTCGGTCCGCCGTTCCCGACGTTGTACGAGATGGCCGCGTTCGGATCGCCGGTCTTCGACAGCCGGATGAAGTACGGCTGCGCCGACAGTGGCCCGTTCGTCGTCACCGTCCAGCCCTTGATGGAGCGCTGATAGTCGTCGGCGACGCCGCGGAAGAGGGCCGCCGAAACGTTGTCGCCGTTCGCCTGCGCGAGCTCGGCCGCTCCGATCAGGCCGGCGATCTCCGCCGCGATCGTCGACGGCGAGTAGCCGTCCTGCTCCTCCCAGCGCTCGACTCCGAAGGCCGGGCCATGCGCGATCAGGAAGTAGGCGGCCCGCTTGACGTGGTCGGCGTAGAGATCGGTCATGCCGAGTTGGTACGCCATCAGGATCGGGTACGCCGTCTCGTCGAGCTGGGTGCCGAAGGAGTCGGGCGCGAGTTTCCCGTTCACGAGGCTGTTCCGGGGCATGGAGCCGTCCGTCAGCTGCTGGCGCTCGAAGAGGAACCGGACCGTGTCGCGGGCCGTCGCGAGGTCCCCGTCGACGAGCAGCGCCGTCCACGCCTCGTAGAGATCGCGGGAGAAGATCTCGCGATAAGAGCCGAAGTACGTGTTGTTCGGGTCGCCCGCCGAGACCGCCTGGCCCCACGGTGACGCGAGGCTCGCGACGATCGCTCCAGGGAAGGTCTTGTCCTCGGAGGCCTTGACGACATTGGCGCTCAGGAAGTACTCGGCGACGAGATCCTTCCAACGCGCGTTGGTGATGCCGGGGAAGTGGGCGGGCGGCTGCCTCAGGGTCGCGTCGTAGGCGGCC
>DASSXA010000089.1:0-16017 GCA_035704315.1 Gaiellaceae bacterium | reverse complement strand
GACGCCTCGGGTGCGGTGCTGCGGAAGAACTTCGTCACCGCGACGTCCGGCAGCGGCACCCGCGGGACGTTTTCGTTCCGAGTTCCGTATCAGGTCGACAACCCTCAGGACGGACGCCTCGTCGTCTTCGAGCTGTCGGCCGAGGACGGCTCGCGAATTCACCAGTCCGAGATCCCGCTCCAGCTCCGGTAACGACTCCGTCTAGGGGTACGCTGAGGATCGTGGCCTCAGCGCTGCCCCGCCGCACGAAGATCGTGGCGACCCTTGGGCCTGCAACCGCGACGCAAGAGCTCGTCACCGGCCTCGCCAGAGGTGGCATGGACGGCGCCCGCCTGAACTTCTCGCACGGAACGAAGGAGCAGCACGCCGCCTACGCTCACATGGTTCGTGCGGCCCAGGAGGAGCTCGGCCGGCCGATCGCGCTGATCGCCGATCTCCAGGGCCCGAAGCTCCGCGTCGGCGAGCTGGCGACTCCGGTCCGGCTCGACGCGGGCGACGAGATCTTCGTCACCGGCGACGGTGCTCGGGACGGTGACCTGCCGGTTCGGCCTTCGGTCGTGGGCCAGGTCCTGCAGCCCGGACACGACGTCCTCATCGATGACGGTCTGGTGCGACTGCGCGTCGAGGCGGTCGAGGCCGGGCGAGCCCGTTGCGCGGTCGTCGTCGGCGGGCTCGTGGCCGCGAACAAGGGCGTGAACCTGCCGGGCGTCCCCGTGCCGATCCCGTCGCTCACCCGCAAGGACGCGGACGACCTCGAATTCGCTCTGGGGCTCGGCGTGGACTTCGTCGCGCTCTCGTTCGTCCGTTCGGCTGCGGATGTGCGCGACCTCAAGGCGCTGATCGAGCAGGCCGGTTCGGAGGCCCACGTGATCGCCAAGATCGAGAAGTCGGAGGCGGTCGAGGCGCTCGTGCCGATCCTGGACGAGTCCGATGCGGTGATGGTCGCCCGCGGCGACCTCGGGGTGGAGATGGGCCCGGAGGTCGTGCCCTTGCTCCAGAAGCGGATCATCCTCGCCGCGCTCGACCGCGGCAAGCCGGTGATCACCGCGACTCAGATGCTCGAGTCGATGGTGCATCAGCCCGAGCCGACCCGGGCGGAGGCGAGCGACATCGCCAACGCGGTTCTCGACGGCTCCTCCGCACTGATGCTCTCCGAGGAGACGGCGATCGGCGAATACCCGCTGGAAGCGGTTCGGACGATGAACCGGATCTCGCTCGTGATCGAGCCCAGCATCGAGTATCGCCATCAGTTCCCACAGCCGGGCGATCAGCCGACGGTCGGGCATGCGATGTCGAACGCCGCCTGCGACCTGGCCGAGACGCTGGGCGCAAAGGCGATCCTCGTGCCGACCTACTCCGGGCGGACTGCGTCGGTCGTCGCGCGGCTTCGGCCGCGGCGGCCGATCATCGGTCTCTCGCATCACGACTATGCGCTCCAGCACATGGCCCTGGAGTGGGGCGTGACGCCTGCGTGGATGCAGGAAGCTGCGGACGTGGAAGAGCTCTGGAGCGCGTCAATGGAGTCGGGGCGGAACACGGGGCTCCTCGACGAGGGCGACCTCGTCGTCCTGACCGCGGGCACGGCGGTCAACATCCCGGGCACGACGGACATGATCAAGCTGGCGTACGCGTAAACCAGCGTGACCCTGCGAACGGCAGGACGATCGGTGCCGATCCCGAAGGGACGCGCATGCCGACCTCGAAGCGGCGGAGCTCGCGTCCTCGCCGACGCCTTCCGGCCCTGCGCTGGGCCGCTCTCGCGACCCTCGCCGTCGTCGCGCTCCTCTACTACCGGCCCCTCAAGAGCTACGTCGAGACGCGAACCTCGGTTCAGGAACGTCAGACGGAGGTTCGCGAGCTTCGTGCCAAGCGGAGCAGCCTGGCACGCCGGCTCGAAGAGGCCGACACCCCCGAGGCGCTCGCTCGCCGGGCGCGCAAACTCGGGCTCGTGAAACCCGGCGAGCAGCTGTTCATCGTCAAGGGGATCGACGAGTGGCGGCGGAAAGCCAGGGCTAGGCTAGGAGACGGTGGATGACAGAGCTGTCGTCGAGCGCCAGCTGGGCCGGGCGCCACGGGCGTTTCGACGCGTCGTCCTGCGCTGCCCGTTCGGGGCGCCGGCCGTCACGGAGCAGGCGCCCTACGACGCCGCCGGCGAGCCGTTCCCGACCACCTACTACCTGACCTGCCGTCATCTCGTCGCCGCCGTCTCGCGCTTGGAGGCAGCAGGCGGGATCGAGCGCTGGAGCACCGCGATCGCGCAGGATGCAAAGCTCGCTGACAGCCTCGCCGAGGCAACGGAAGAGCAGAGGGCCGTTCGCCGTGAGCTGGCGGCCGGACGGGTCGGCCAGGAAGGCGGGACCTCGCTGGGGCTCGGAATCGCCGGCTCTTCACGGCCCGAGAACCTCAAGTGCCTGCACGCGCACGCCGCATTCGCCCTAGCCCGCCCCGGCTACGAGCTCGGCGAACGAATCGTCGCCGAGATCGAGCCGCTCTGGCCGGCGCGATGCTGCACGATCGAGACGCCTGGGTAGAAGAGGGCGATGCCGAGCTCGGTCGATGCTGCGCGCCAGCAGTGGGAGGACGGCAACCGCCGCCTCGAAGCCTACGCGTCTGACCCGGACGTCTACGAACCGCTGCTCGACCAGCTCGATGTCGCGACCGAGGAGCTCCGGAAGCGCGTGGGCGAAACGTTCACGCTCGCGCAATTGGCGGAGGTCTACGCCGCTTCGGACAACTGGTTGCGAGACGCGCTCGAAGAACGCGTCTCCTCGCCGCGCTGGGAACGTCAGCTCTCCGTCGTCCAGGACGCCGCCTTCCACCTGTACTCACGCGGGGCAACGGACTACGCCCCGTGACGCTTCGGTCCTCCACCGCCCGGCCACCGCGGCGACGGAGACGCGGCCGACAGATCCTTGGCATCCTGCTCGGCATCGCAGCGGCCGCGGTCGTCTTCGCCGTCGGCGTCGCCCTCGGACAGGCGCTGGAGGACCGCCCGGAGCCGAGCCAGCCCGTGACGGAGGTCTCGACGATCGAGCCATGGACGCAGACCGGCCAGGTCACGGTGACCGTGACGCAGACAGAGCCGTAGAAGCGCTCACTCGGCCGCCAAGAAACTGCAGCTTTGTTTAGATTTCCGTACCCGTGGCCGAGGTGGGGGGCAGAGCGCGGCGGCAGCCGCCGAGAGACAGCGATTCAGACTGGCTTACGTTGGGCCAGGCTGCTCGCTACCTCGGCGTCGCGCAGAGCACGATCCGAAAGTGGTCGGATCAGGGCCGGCTGCCTGCGTTCTATACGCCGGGCGGCCACCGGCGTTACCGGCAGAACGACCTGGACGCCTTCGTCGCCGGCTCGGCGAGCGGCCCCAGCGGGCCGAGATCTCGCCCGGCGCCGCTCGTCCTGATCGTCGATGACGACCCGCGAATCCGCGAGTTCGTCCGGGTCAACCTCGAGATGGACGGCTACTCGGTCCGTGAGGCTGGAAGCGCGGAAGAGGGGCTGGCGGCTCTCGAGGAGGAGCCCCCCGACCTGATCCTCCTCGACGTGATGATGCCGCACGTCGATGGATGGCAGATGCTCCAGGCGGTCCGCGAGCGCCACGGGGTCGACTCGATCCAGGTGATCATGTTCAGCGGGAAGGTTGATGCGGACGCGAGGGACCAGGCCGAGGCCGGCGGTGCGCAGGCGTTCCTCGGCAAGCCCTTCAATCCCCAGGAGCTCGTCTCTCGTACCAAAGACCTTCTCGGAAGTTAAATCGCCGCAGCGAGGAACTAGAGGTCTTCGGAGGCTCGGAGCAGCCCGGCGACGATCACTAGCAGCGCGGCGACGAGGCTGATCCAGATTCCGATCCCGCGGCCCGCTGGCTGGAACTCCTCCGGGATCGAGATCAGGCGAATCAGGACGAGAATTGTCGCCAGCGAGCCCAGGACGATGACGATGAGGCTCTCCGGCACGGTCGCCGGCAGCTCGATACCGGCCACGTGGAGGAGGTGCAAAGCGACCACGAGCAGCCCGATGACGAGGACGATCTTGGCGAGCGCTCCGGTGTGCCAGCCGATGACGGCGAAGGTGGGGTCCTCGCCGACGCTGACGTACCAGCCCATCAGCGTCGACAGGCTGAGGATGAGCCCCGACAGCCACGTCAGACGCTCGCCGGCGCCCCAGATCCAGGCGACGTCCGGGACGAACCGCTCGCCGGGCTCGTCGTAAGGCTCGTCAGGCGGGTACGGCTCGGGCGACTGCACGGGCGAAGTATCGGTCATGCGGCGGCTAGTGGGGCACTAGAGGCCGAAGAGCCGCTGGATCTCCCGCCACGCAACGAGCGACAGGTAGGTCGCCAGTATCAGGAGCGAGAGCAGGATCACCCAGAAACGCAGCCGGGCGAGGCCACGCTCGCGCACGCGGTCTTCGCGCGCACGCCGACGGGCTCGATGGAACCGGTACGCGCGATCGACCGCTCGCGGATCGATTGGCGGCGGGTCCTCGACGGCATGACGGCGCCGGGCCGGCTCGGCCATGCGGGCACTATATAAACCTCGAATGTCGGCAATGCCGGGACTCGAAAGCCTCGCCGCGGCGGGGCGGGAGCTTGCAAAGGCCGAGAGCCTCGACGAAGCGCTCGCGGAGCTCGCTCGAGCCACGGCCGCCGCGACGGGGGCAACGCTTGCCGTGGTTCGCGTCCCGGACGGTCGCCAAGGTCTCCCGGCCCGCGGCGTCTGGTCTGAGTCCTCGGCATTGAGCGCGGAGCTCGAGGGCTCACGCCTGCTGCTGGAGGAGCTCGCGACGGAGGACCTGACCGAGGCCGATGAGCTTCCGGCGGCCGTCAGGCGCCTCGCGGAGCGAATCGGCGCCGTGGGGATCCTGGTCGTGCCCTCGTTGGCGGAGGACGAGGTGCTCGCAAGTCTGGAGCTCATGCGGCCGAGAGAGCCCTTCACCGAGCCCGAGCGGGCGCTCGCGCAGATCGCTGCCCAGCAGGCTGGGCTTCTCGTCCGCGCGTTCCGCCCGCTCGACGGTTCGGCCAACGGCGCAGCCGCTGTTCCGTCTGCACTGGATCTCGCCGGCCGCGCACTGGCCGCCGGAGCCGACGAGTCGACGAGCGCCGAACGCATCGCGCGGCTCGCCGCCGAGCTGACGCGCGCGGAGTCGTGCCTCATTTGGCGCACCGAAGACGGCGAGGTGGAGTCGATCGCCTCCGTGGGCGCCGTGGACGACCCGGACGAGGTGGCGTGGGCTGCCGAGCGCGATCTTGGCGGCCGCACGTACTTCGCGAGCCAGGACGGAGATGAGCGCTTCGCACTCATCCGTCTCGGGGAGCCGCCGCAGGGCGGCCTTCGTCTCTCGTTCTCGGACGAGGCGCCGACGGACGAGGAGCTCGAGCGCCTGTGCGCCTTCGGCTCACGCGCGGCCCACGCCCTGCGCGCAACCGCGCGCACGAACAAGCTGTCCCAGGAGCTCGATCGAAGCCGTGCGCTCCTGGCGGTCGTCGGACAGGCGATCGCAGAGCTCTCGCTCTCCCACACCCTCGATACGGCTGTCGACCGGGTGGCCGAGCTGCTGGACACCCAGAGGGCGGCTGTCTATCTCAGGAGCGGGCGGGAGCTCGAGACCGCAACCGTGCGTGGATTGGCAGGCCCGCACGTTCGCGTCGCCGGGGCGCTTCTCTCGCTCGCACTCGGACGGTTCCGGCCGCGCCCGGTTTTCGAGATCCTCGACGCGCGAACGGACCCCGGACTGGCCGGCGTCTCCGATGCGGTGGCCGAAGCGGCGGTGGAGGCCGCCGTCTCGGTACCGCTACGGGCGGGAAGCGAACTGATCGGCATCCTGGTCGCCTACCTGCCGCGTGGTCGCCGTCTCAAGGCGAACGAGTCAGCGCTGCTTGCTGCGCTTGCGGGCCAGCTGGCCGTCGCCGTCCAGAACGCCGGGCTCCACGAGGAGACGATGCTCCTCGCCCGGGCCCGCGAACAGGCGCTCGAGTCAGAGCGACGAGCAGCGAGACGGCTGGAAGCCTTCTACGAGATCTCCCGCTCCTTCTCCGAGAGCCTGAAGCTCGAGGACACGATCGACGCGGTCACGAGGACGGCCGTTGAGCTGCTCGACCTGGATGCCGCAGTGCTTCGTCTACCCGAGGGACGCGGAGAGGATCTCGTCGCCCGCTCCGTGTACATCCCGGATCCGCGGCTGCGGGACGCGCTGGAGCCGATCCTGAGCCGCCCACAACCCACTGCTCGGCTCCGTGCGCTCGGTCTTGGCAGGGCGCGGAACGCGCTCGTGCTCGATCCCGTGACTGCGGAGCATCTCGGCGGCGGGCACGATCTGCTCGCGCCCTTCATGCGTCGAGGCTCGAGCGCCGTCGTCGTGCCGATCGTGGCATCCGGCGAGGTGATCGCCGCACTCACGCTGGTCGTGCTCGATCCGGCGCGGACGGTGGACTCAGAGACCGTGGAAACGGCCCGCTCGCTGGCCGCACAGGCGGCTCTTGCAATCGACAACGCACGGCTCTACCAGCAGCAGTCGGGGTTCGCGGACGCGATGCAGCGCTCACTGCTGCCGGCGGCGCCGCCGCTTCTTCCGGGCATCGAAGTCGGCAGCGTCTACGAGTCCTCGGCGCGCCTCGACGTCGGGGGCGACATCTTCGACTTCACCACCCTCCCGGACGGGCGTCTGGCTGTGGTGGTCGGCGACGTGACGGGGAAGGGCATCGACGCCGCCGCCGACATGGCGATGAGCAAGTTCGTCTTCCGGTCGCTCACGCGCGAGCATCCCGACCCGGCTGACTTCCTCCGCGCCGCGAACGAGGTCGTCGTCGACGAGGTCCACGAAGGCAAGTTCGTGACGATGCTCTACGTGACGCTCGATCTCTCCACCGGAGAGCTCGTCTGCGCCAGTGCCGGACACCCGAACCCGAGGGTGATCCGGGCCGACGGGACTGTGGTGGAGCTCGCGGCACGCGGGCTGGCGCTCGGGATCGAGCCGGACCAGGAGTACGCGGAGGCGCGCGAGATCCTGCCGCCCGGGAGCGCGGTCGTCCTCCTCACGGACGGCGTGATGGAGGCGCGGCTCGAAGGCGAGCTCTACGGCGAGCGGCGGCTCGCCAGGTTGCTGGCCGAGCTGCGCGAGGAGCCGGCGGCCGACCTCGCCCGGGCCGTCGTCGAGGGCGCACGGGCCTTCGCAGGAGGCGACCTCGGGGACGACTCGGTCGTCGTCGTCGTCAAACGCACGACGAGTTGAGGCCCCACTTCCAGGCTACGCTCACCGCGGTCGTGTTCGCGGCCGGGGTGGGATCACTCGCAACGGAGATCGCCGCCTCCCGGCTGCTCGCGCCGTACTTCGGCAACTCGACGATCGTCTGGGCGAACGTCATCGGCCTGATCCTTGCGTCACTCTCGCTCGGCTACTGGCTCGGGGGGCGTCTCGCCGACCGACGGCCGACAGCACGGACCCTCGGGGCTGTCGTTCTTCTCGCCGGCTGCCTCATCGCCGTGATCCCGTTCGTTGCAAGGCCGCTCCTGGATCTCTCGGTGGAAGGGCTCGATCGGGTCTCGGCGGGCGCGGCGATCGGATCGTTCTTCGGCGTGCTCGTGCTCTTCGTTCCGCCCGTGGTGCTGCTCGGGATGGTCGCGCCCTTCGCCATCCGGCTGGCGATCACGGACGTCGAGTCGGCCGGGACCGTCGCGGGGCGGCTGTACGCCGTCTCGACCGTCGGCAGCCTGCTCGGCACGTTCCTCTCGGCCCTTGTGCTGATCCCCGCGGTCGGTACGCAGCGAACGCTGCTGGCCGCGGCCACAGTGATCGGCTTCGGCGGAGCTGCTCTCCTTGGCCGCCGGTGGCTCGTCCTCGGGGCGGGGCTGGCCGGATTGTTGTTGATCCCGCCTGGCGTCGTGAAGGCGCAAAACGGACTGCTCTTCGAGGACGAATCCCGCTACCAGTTCATCCAGGTCGTCCAGCGGGACGGCGTACGGCGTCTCTATCTCGACGAAGGGCTCGCGACGCACTCCGTCTGGCGACGCGACGACGTGCTCACCGGCGGCGTTTGGGACACCTATCTCGCTGTCGGTGCGCTGCTTCCGCGGCTCGAGCGGATCGCGATGCTCGGGAACGCCGGCGGGACGGCAGCGCGTGCGTTCGCGCACTTCTACCCAGGGGTGCAGATCGACGGCGTCGAGCTCGACCCGGCGGTGAGCAAGGCGGGGCGGCGCTACTTCGGCATGGGCCAGATTCCCGGGCTGCAGGTGCACGACATGGATGCCCGTCCCTTCCTTCGGCAGACCGATGAGCGCTACGACCTGATCGTCGTCGACGCGTACCGCCCCCCTTACGTTCCCTTCTACCTGGCGACGCGGGAGTTCTTCAAGCTCGTGCGGGAGCACCTGAATCCGGGCGGAATCGTGGCTCTGAACGTCGCGACGACGCCCGATGACCACCGCCTCGCCGAGGCGATCGGCGGGACGCTCGCGACCGAGCTGCCCGAGGTCATCGCCTGGCAGCCGCTGCGGTTCAACCAGATCGTCATCGGCCGATTGAGCCCGTCGACGGACTGGCGTGGGACAGGCCCCGCGCCGCTGAAGCCGCTCGTCGACGACCTGGCGCGGAACCACCGGCGCGTTGCCCAATCGGACGATCCGTGGACCGACGACCGCGCGCCGGTCGAGTGGATCACGGACCGAATGATCGTCGAGTTTGCCGCTGAGGGCGGCCGTTTCGAGGAAGCTCCGCTCCCGACCGCTCCGTAACCGTTACTACACTGATCGCGGTGAAGCGTGGGGTCCTGATCGTCGCCGCTGCGTTCGCGTGCCTGGCAGCAGGCGTGTTCAGCGCAGCCGTTCTGGCTTCTACGGGGCCGCTGGCGGTCACCGGAACGACGACGACCGCGCCGCCCACGACAACGGCTCCGGAGCCGGCAGTCATCGCGCTCGGTGTCATGATCGGCAAGACGGACGTCGGAGGGCTCACTCCCGCTGACGCAACGGCCCTCGTAAAGGCGAGCTTCGAGGAGCCGCTGACGATTCGCTCCGGCAACCGGGCGCTCCTGGTGACGCCGGGCCGCCTCGGTGCGGCGGCGCGGATTCGCCTTGCGATCGAGCAGGCGCGCCGCGCCTTCCCCGACACCCACGTGCCACTGTTCGTCACCATTCAGCCGGGACGTATCAGTCGCTATGTCAAGGCGCTCGCTCGGAGGTTCGACCGCCCCGCGCGAGCTGCCGCGCTCGTCGGACTACGAGACAACCGTCCGTGGATCACGAAGGAAGAGCCCGGGCGGGCGCTCAAGCAGCGCATGGCGGTGCGGAGGGTCGTCGCGGCGCTGAGGAGACACGAACGGACGCCGGTTCGCATTCGGTCGAGTCGCATCGAGCCGTCGGCCACGCGAGCCGATTTCGGGCCGATCGTCGTCATCCGCCGCGACTCCAAGCTTATCCACCTCTATCGCGGAATGCGGCTCTGGAAGGCCTTCGGCGTTGCGACGGGCCAGAGCTCCTATCCGACGCCTGTCGGTCACTTCTCGATCGTCCAGATGTCGCGCCACCCGTGGTGGTACCCGCCGGATTCCGACTGGGCGAAGGGACAGAAGCCGATCCCACCGGGCCCCGGAAACCCGCTCGGGACGCGGTGGATGGGCCTGAGCGCGCCGGGCGTCGGCATCCATGGGACTCCCGACGCGGCCTCGATCGGCTACTCCGCGTCGCACGGGTGCATCCGGATGAGGATTCCGGAGGCCGAGTGGCTCTTCAGCCACGTTTCCCTCGGGACGCCGGTCTTCATCGTCTCGGCCTAACCTTTGGGCAATGGCGGGTCGGCTGAAGCTCACGGCCCAGGTCTTGGCGCTGGCGCTTGTCACCGGCCTCTTCGCCCTGCTCGTCTGGAAGGTGGCGACACAAGACGAAGGCGCCGCCACGAAGCTCGGGGAAGGAGAGGTCACGCCGGCGCCCGCCTTCCGCCTCGACCGGCTCGACGAGCCCGGCAAGCTCTCGCTCACCGCCTACCGAGGTCGGCCGGTCGTTCTGAACTTCTGGGCCTCGTGGTGCATCCCCTGCAAGGAGGAGGCGCCTGTGCTGGAGCAGGCTTGGAACCGCTATCGCCGGCAGGGTCTCGTCGTCCTCGGGGTGGACATCAATGACGTTCGCGGCGAGGCTCGGCGGTTTGCTGCAAAGAATCGAATGAGCTATCCGCTCGTCTACGACGGGCCGGGCGACACCCTGACGGACTACGGCGTCGAGGGCGTGCCCGAGACCTTCTTCGTCGCGCCGAACGGCAAGCTCGTCTGCGAGCGGCTTCAGGCCGGCGTGCACCTGAAGGTCAACCGCGACCGCTTCGACGAGTGCGTCCAGGAGGTGCTCGCGGCGTGAGGGTGCTGGTCGTCGTGGTGGCGGCGCTCGCGCTGGCGGGCCCAGCCGCTGCGGCCTGCCCGACCGTCCCGGACCTCGAGGGCAAGCTCATGTGCCCGACGTGCAAGACGACGCTGGACCAGTCCGACTCTCCCGTGGCGCGCCGGATCAAGGCGCTTTTGGCTCGACGCGTGGCCGCCTGCGTGCCGGAGCAAAAGATCAAGGACGAGCTCGTCGCGCAGTTCGGGCCGGCCGTGCTCGCCGCGCCGCCTCGTAAGGGCTTCCACTGGCTCGCATGGCTTCTGCCGCTCGTCGGCTTGTTCGGCGCCGCCGCGGTGATTTCGGTGCTCGTATGGCGCTGGAGCCATTCGAAGCCGCCGGAAACTACCGCGGACTCGAACGGGCGCGCTCCGCTCGATCCGGAGCTCGAGCGCCGGCTCGACCGCGAGCTGTCGCGCTTCGATGGCTGACGTCCCCGTGGCGTTCCTCGCGGGCGTGTTCTCGATCATCACGCCCTGCGTTCTGCCTCTCGTTCCGGGTTACCTATCGGCGGTTTCGGCCGTCGAAGCGGACAGGCTCGGCGAGGCCGGGGTCGGGCTCCGCGTTGCCAAGGCCAGCATTCCGTTCGTTCTCGGCTTCACCGCCGTCTTCGTCGCCCTTGGGGCCGGGGCGGCGGCGCTCGGCGGCCTGCTCGACCTGAACCGGCGGGCCGAGCTCGCCGGGTTCATCCTGGTCGTGCTCGGGCTCGCATTCCTCGGCCTGCTGCCCTGGCCCGAGCGGATCGTAGCGCCGGGCCTCCTGACGAGCGCGCACCGCCGTGGATCGGGCGCCCTGCTCGGTGCCGCGTTTGCCGTGTGCGCGGCGCCGTGCATCGGAACGGTCCTCGCCTCGGTGCTCGTGCTGGCCGGGAACACTGAGACGGCGGTCAAGGGCTCGATTCTCCTGGCCGCGTACTCCGCCGGCCTCGGGATCGCGTTCGTCCTGGCGGCGGTCGCCTTCGTGCGCGCGATGAGCGCGTTTCGGTGGCTCCGTGACCACTATCAGTTGATTCGAATGGCGAGCGGCGCGGCGCTGGTCGTCCTGGGCCTGCTGCTTTTCTTCCACCAGGACGCCTGGCTGCGGGTCGGAGTCAACCGAGCACTGGAGCTGGTCGGGCTCGGAACGTTCTAGCTCCGCGGGACGACCAACGGCGCGCCCCAACTGACCAGCCCGGCTCGGCGTAGCGGACAAGGGCCGGGACCGGTTGTAAGAGCCGTGGCCCCGTGCCAGGCACGAGGACAATGGCCCAGCGAGCCGGGTGGTTCGATCTCGGCGCCGGAAGTCGACATTCGTGGCTTGGAGCTCTCGCCATGACCGGCACGGCCGAAAAGCCGCTCCCATGACGAGCCGCGTGGCTCCAAGGGCCGTGGCCTCGTGCCAGGCACGAGGACAATGGCTCCGTTGGCCACGTCGGAAGGTTTAGATGCGCGGGGGAGGAAGCTCGAGCGAGCCGGCGGCGACTCTCTGGGCCGCGTCCTCGACGGACGCCAGCGCCGCGGCCACGTCAACGCCCCGATGCTCCGGCGCGAATGCCGCCAGCCGACGGCGCGCCTTGTCGAGCTGGCGCTCGCACCCCGTACGATTCCCGCGTCCGGCCTGGTACCACGCGACGGTGTAGTGGACGAGGCCCTGGAAGAAGTCCTTCTCCGTGAGGTCGGACGCCCGCCAGACGTCCTCGAAGGATTCGTGCGCCTCGAAGAACTCGCCGCGGCGCATCTGCTCGATACCACGCAGTAACCCATCTTCCACGGCTGGAGTGTTACCCTCGAAAGCGGCGTGGCGACGATCCTGCTGACCGGGGTCGATCTGTTCTTCCGCGGAAAGCTCGAAGCGTCTCTGCCGGGCCATCATTTCGTGACGCCGGACAGTGTCGACCCGCCTGATCTCGTGATCGCGGACATCGCCCGGGTTGATCCGGACGAGGTTGCCGACGCCTTCCCGGAAACGCCGATCCTCGGCTTCACGAACCACTCGGACACGACGGGGCTGCGGCACGCCCACGAAGCTGGGTTTGATCAGGTCGTCGCAAAGTCAGCGCTCGTCGAGCGCGCCACACAGCTGGTCGACGAGCTGATCGCCTAGGTAGGCTCGGAGCGTGACGTACATCATCGCCGAGCCGTGTATCGACATCAAAGATCTCTCGTGCGTGGACGTCTGCCCGGTCGACTGCATTCACGAGTTCGAGCGGATCCTGATCATCGATCCAGAGGAGTGCATCGACTGCTTCGCGCCGAGCGAACAGTTCGTTACCTCCTGGGGCTTGCGGACGTTCGCGGAGCTCGAAAACCAGGCTTGTCGTGTGCTCACCGACGACGGGTTCAAGCCCGCTGTCATCAAGCGCTTCCGCCGGAAGCCGCTCGTGAAGATCACGATGGCGCCGGCCTTCGAAGAGCGCGATCGCTACGGCGGAACGCGACTCACCACCCGCAACATCTCGAAGTTCAGGCGCACGATCTGGGCGACGCCGACCCACTCCTGGGTGCTGGCCGACGATGACAAGACCGACTCGCTCGAGGCCGGCCAGTTCGTTCCGTCGATGCGTGCGCGGCCTCAACGCGATGGTGAGACCTATCGGCTCGGCGTATTGCACGGTCTTGTGTTCGGGGACGGGAGCTGGAACCGCCATGAGGCGCGCTCGGACGAGCACGTGCACTATGTCCCGCTCTTCGGTGAGCGAGTGACGAAGTTCCGTGACTACTTCGAAAGGATCAACTTCACCGCGTCATACGACGTCCATCCCGGTTATGGCGGCACGGGGGTCGTTCGGTCCAGCGCCAATCTCAAGCGCTTGCTTCCGGAGACGGCCGATGCTGAGTACATCACAGGGTTTGTGGACGGCTGGCTCGCCGCCGACGGCGATCCGGTTAGAGCTGGGTCTTGGCGAATCCGGTCGATCGATCACGAAGCGCTCGCGTGGCTCGAGCAGGCGGCCGTTATCGCAGGCTATGTCGCGATCGGCTCAGGCCAGGAAGGCAACCTGGCGACGAATTTCGGCGTCCGCAGCCGGCCGATTCGCTGGCTCTACCTTGCGACCCGCGAAACCTTCTGGCGCGTAATGAGCGTCGAAGAGCAGGAGGCCAACGAAGCGGAAACATTCTGCGCAGTCGTGCCGGGCAAGCACATGTTCACGCTGGCTGGAGGGATCTACACTCGGAACTGCGGCGCCTGCGAACCGGAGTGCCCGGTCGAGGCGATCTTCCCCGAGGACGCGCTCCCGGAGAAGTGGGAGCCGTTCGTCAAGATCAACTACGCCTACGGCGACGGCGCGGAGGTCGTGAACAAGCTCACGGACGAATACGCCGAAGAGCACAACGTCCAGAACCCACCCCTGGAATAGCTTCGCGCTCAACGGGTACCACTCTCCTGACGAACAAGGAGGGTTCATATGCCACAACAGACGTGGAGCAAGAAGCGCGAACGGCAGTACGAGCACGTCAAGCAGGGCGAGAAGAAACGCGGCACGTCGACGAAACGCGCCAAGGAGATCGCGGCGCGCACGGTGAACAAGGAGCGGGCTCGCTCGGGTGACGCCCGGAGCTCGTCTCGCACCTCGAGACGCGACATGTCCTCGAGCCGCCGCGGCGGCCAGCGGTCCGGCACGAACCGCCAGAAGGGCCGCACGAAGGAGCAGCTGTACAACGAGGCCAAGCGGATGAACATCGCCGGGCGCTCGAAGATGAACAAGCAGCAGCTCCAGCGCGCGGTCGACAGACGTAAGTAATCGCTCGTCTGCGACACGGAGCCGGGTAACTATCCTTCCCGGCTCCGTGCGCCCAAAGACTCTCGATCACGTCGCCTACTGGCTGGAAGACCGCGATCGCGTCGCGGACTTCGTCACCGACCACCTCGGAATGCACGTGATCGAGCGGACCGAGGCCTTCACGCTCGTGGGATCCGATGCCCGCAAGGGCAAGCTGACGCTCTTCGCGGCGGAGGGCCCGCGCGAGCGCGGAGCACTCGAGCACGTGGCGCTCCGGGTCAACGACCTCGACGCCGCTCTAGCGGAGCTCCCCGAGGACCTGACGGTCGACCGCCGGAACGGGACGGCGCTCTTCGATCTCGGCGACGGAATCCGGCTCGGGCTCGTCGAGGCGGAGACGGAGACGGACTACGACCTCGACCATGTCGCACTCTTCTCTCGAGATCCGCAGGCGACGGCGAACCGATACCGCGACTACGGCTTCGACGGGGCCGATCCAGGGGCAAGCGGCGTGCCCCGCGTCGAGGTCTCGGGGGCGTTCATCGAGTTCCACCAGGGCGACCCTGGGGAGCCCGAGAAGCCTCTCCTCAACCATCTCGCAGTGCTCGTCGACTCCGCCGAGGAGCATCAGGCGGAGGCGGAGGAGCGTCACATCGAGGTGCAGAACTTCGTCGACGCGCCCAACACGCTCGCCGTCTTCGTGTGGCTGCCCGAGCGAGTCCGGCTCGAGTACGTCGAGCACAAACCGACGTTCGCTCTCAAGTAGTCATCGCGGGGGCCGGCATGGCCGGCCTGGTCGCCGCCGCGCGCTCGCGCGAGCTCGGCGCCGCGGCTCTCGTCTACGAGAAGGGCTCGCGCGCCGGGGGCTCGATGCTGCTTTCCAGCGGCTTCGCGTGGCGCTATCGCTCGCTCGACATCCATCTGGAGCAATGCCCCAGCGCAGACGAGCGACTCGCTGCAACGATCGTCGATCAGTTCGACGACGCACTGGACTGGCTCGAGTCACTCGGGGTCGACCTGCTCACCCGGGAGACCGGAAATCCGCTGACAACCGGGGGTCGCTTCGACCCCAAGCAGCTGGTCGATGTGCTGGCGCGGGACATCCGTCTCGGCGAGACGATCCCGGAGCCGACGATCCTGGCAACCGGCGGTTTCGCTGCGCGGCTCGCCCGCGAGCGGGGACTCCTGCTCCGTGCGAACCCATGGAGCGAGGGCGACGGCCTCGACCTCGCCGTCGCCCGGGGCGCAGAGACCTTCGGCGACATGGGCGAGTTCTACGGCCGCGGGATGCCGGCGACCGACGCAATCGCTGAAGACGATTTCGTCCGGCTCACTCAGCTGTACGGCCGGTACGCGGCGGTGACGTCGCAAGACGGCGGGGAGCGGTTCGAGGGGCCGCCGGCCTGGTCCGAGACGGACCTCGTCCAAAAGATCGCCCGCTGGCCCGGCGGCGTCGCCTGGTACACCGTCGAGCCCGGGGTGCTGGACGAGCGCGTACGCGAGAGAACGGTCCGCGAGATGATCGACGCCGCCCGCGATGCAGGAGCGCCGGTCCGAGAACAAAGCGGGGGCATCTCCGTCCTCGTCCGCGCCGCGGTGACACACACCATCGGCGGCCTGCACATCGACGAGCGGGCCCGTGTTCTCGACGAGCGAGGCGAGCCGCTAGACGGGCTTTTCGCCGCCGGCGTCGATGCCGGCGGTTGGTCCACGGGCGGCTACGCGAGCGGCCTGTCGGCAGCGCTCGTGTTCGGCCGGATCGCGGGCGAATCGGCTGCGGGCTAGACGTCCTGGAGGTAGGCGCAGCGGCGATCGTCGCCGGGGAGCGGCGAGGGCCCGACGCGGGTGACGACCATCCGGCCCTCCTCCTCGTCGACGATGGTGCCGACCTGGGGCAACTCGCCGTCCCGCTCGCGGAGCTCGTAGCCGGTCGGCTTCGAGACGAAGAGGAGGTACGCCATT
>DASSXA010000030.1:0-2592 GCA_035704315.1 Gaiellaceae bacterium | reverse complement strand
CGCGCCCTCGCCCGCTATTCCCGTGAGCTCGACGTCGAGTCGCTCGACCGCTACTCGCTTGCGCCCGAGGTCTTCGGCCGGAGTGGGGCCGTCGCGGTGGCTGCCTTGGTCTCGATCCCCCTCGCTGCCCTCGCGGTCAAGCGCCGCTGGGCCGCCTACGTCATCGGCGCGTCGCTTCCGATCCTCGTGCTGATGCTCAGCGACGTGCTCTTTCCGCACTTCGCCGACCTCGTCTCGATCTCCCAGGCCCGCCGCGCCGCCGGCTTCCTCCCCTTGGCCTTTGCGTTTGCCGGAGGCTGCGTCGTCCTTACCGGCCTGCTGCGGGGTGCCGCCCTGCCCGTCGCGCTCGCGGCCGGCCTTTGGCTGCAGTTGACCTGGCCAGGCGACTTCGACCATCTGGAGGACGGGGGTCCGGCGCTCGCGACGTGGATCGCGCTCGCCGGCTGCGCGCTCGCGGTTCCCGCCGGAATCGTCCTGTCGCGCAGGTTCCGGCCGATCGAGGACCGTGGCCCCTTCGCTGCCGCCGCCGCGGCGCTCTTCATCCTCCCGGTCGTCGTCCACGGGCTGCGTGAGTGGCGCTCGCCGGAGGGGCCGAGGCTGCCGCTCACTCCGGGGCTCGTTGACGCACTTCGAGACAAGGTTCCCAAGCGCGCGATCGTCTTCTCCGACCTCGAGACCAGCTACCGCGTCGCGGCCATGGCGCCGGTCTACGTGGCCGCGGGGCCGCCGGCGCACGTCGCCGACACGAAGGAGAACCGGCCCTATCTGAGGCGGCGGGACGTCGTCCAGTTCTTCCGCACGGGCCGTCTCGACATCCCGCGCCGCTACAACGCGGGCTGGCTCGTAATCGACCGCGACCGCTCGCTGCTGCGGCCGGCGCTCCGCATCGCCTACAGCGACGACCGCTACCTCCTGTACCAGCTATAGCTGTGAGCGTGAAGGTGCTGCTCGTGACGCTCTATTTCCCGCCGGCCGGCGGCGGCGGTGTCCAGCGGCCGCTCAAGTTCGCGACGCACCTTCCCGCTCTCGGAATCGAGACCCATGTGCTGGCGCCGGACGACCCGAAGTGGGTGCACCGGGACGAGGACCTCGTTCCGCCGACGCAGGCCTGGATCCATCGTGTCCGCTACGTGGGGCCCAAAGGGCGGCTGCCGGCGGAGGAGCTCCACGGGCTCACGGGGATCGAGCGGGCCGGGCGGAAGGCGGCGCTCACCTTCCGCCGGATGCTGATTCCCGACGAGAACGTGAGTTGGAACCTCACCGCCGCGCCGGCCGCGATCCGCATTGCCAGGCGCGAGGGAATCGACGTCGTCGTGACCACTTCGCCGCCTACGTCCGTCCATCTCGTCGGCGCCGCGGTCAAGCGGGCGACCGGCGCGCGCTGGATCGCCGATCTCCGCGATTCGCTCGTCTCCAACCCGCACCGTCGCGTCGAGTCGCGCCTGGTGCGGGCGAAGGAAGCGACGGGAGAGAGCGTCGCCCGGCTCGTTGGGCGCTACGCGGACGCAGTGACGGCGGTGACCGACCCGATCGGCCAGGAGCTCCGCACGCTCGGCGCCGAGCGAGTGAAGACGATCGCGAACGGCTGCGACTTCGAGGACTTCGCGGGCCTCGCCTACGAGCGCGGTTCGCGGTTCCGCCTCACCCACACCGGCAGCTTCTTCGGGCGGCGGAGCCCCCGGCCGATCCTCGAGGCCCTGTCCCATGCGGACGCCGACATCGTCGCCCGCTTCGTCGGGGACTTTCGGTCCGCCGACCGCGAGTGGGCGGAAGGGCTCGACCTCGGGGACCGGCTCGAGCTGCATCCATACCTGCCGCGGCGGCGCGTGCTCGAGCTCCAGCGCGATTCCGAGGCGCTGCTGCTCCTGATCCCGGAGTCGGGCGGACGCGGGCGCGCCGTGCTCTCGGCGAAGGTCTTCGAATACCTGGCGGCGGAGCGGCCGATCCTCGCCGCGGTGCCTCCCGACGGCGCCGCTGCCGATCTGATTCGCGAGACCGGGGCAGGCGTGGTCGTCGCGCCGGACGACGTGGACGGCCTGCGTGCTGCCCTCGTGCGGCTCGAAGGGGATTGGCGCGCGGGCAAGCTCGACGGGACGCCGCTCTCTGCAGAGGCACGCGAACGTCTGTCCAGGCGCGCACGTGCGGAGGAGCTCGCAGCGGTGATCAGGAGCCTGGCATGAACGGAAAGCTGACGGCGTTCCTCTTTCTCGCGACGCTCGCCACAGTCAGCTTCGAGAAGATCCAATGGCAGCTGGCCGGAACCGTCGGCCTCGCGGGGATCCTGGCCGTCTTCTTCCTCGTCTCGTTCGGGGCCGACCGGCTCTCGGGGCCAGAGCGCGGCTTCCCGAAAACCGTCGCCGTGGCGCTGCTGTTCGCGCTCGTCTTCCTCGCCGTGTACCTCGCCGGCTTCTACAACATCGAGACGGAGCAGGCCGCCGCCCAGTTTGCAAAGGGCCTGGCGCGGTTCGCGATCACCTTCGCGTTCGCGGCCGCCGGGATCGCCTATCTCGCTCGCAAGCCGCTGCGGTTCTACTGGCTGGCGGTTGGCGCGCTGTGTGTGGGAATCGCGCTGAACGCGACCTACGGCGTGGC
>DASSXA010000019.1:0-3355 GCA_035704315.1 Gaiellaceae bacterium | reverse complement strand
GGGAGGTCGGCGACGATCATGCTGGTGGCTCCAGCTGCGCGCGCGTCGGCCTCGAAGCGTTCGTACCCGTACGCCTCGAGCAGCGCGGCATAGGTCATCGGCACGAGCGGCAGGTCGACCCGCTCCCGCGCGCGCGCGAGGCACTCGAGACACGCCGCGGTCCGCATCCCCTCCGCAAGCGCCCGTTCCCCGGCCTGGCGGATCACCGGCCCGTCGGCGAGGGGGTCCGAGAACGGAAAACCCAGCTCGACGATGTCGGCGCCGCCCTCAGCCGCTGCCTCCACCAGCTCCGGTGTCTGCCGGCCGGCCATCAGGTAGATGACGAGGGTCTTCATTCGCCGGGGAGGAGGGAGAAGACGGTCATGTCGGCGCGTCCACCGGCGCGGCGAGGCATCGAGCGCAGGATGCCCTCACGGGTGAAGCCGGCGCGCTCCAGAACTCGTTCCGAGGCCGTGTTGCCGACGAACACGCGGGCCTCGACCCGGACGGCTCCGAGCGAGAAGCCGTGATCGGCGAGGAAGCGCGCGGCCTTCGTCGCCGTTCCTCGACCACGCGCATGCTCGAAGAGCCAATAGCCGATCTCGACCTGGGCCTTCTCCCAGTCGAAGTGGTGCATGACGCAGCCACCCTGGATCTCGCCCGTGGCTCCGTCGACGATCACGAGCGGCAGGAGCAAGCCCTGCTCGAGCATTGTGGGCAGTTGGGCAAACTGCTCGCGCAACTGGTCGGCGCTGAACGCCGGCATGTTCGCCTCTCCCGCAAGCGCCTCGTCGCCGAAGGCGGGCGCGACGGTCTCGATGTCGTCGGCCCTCGGCAGCCGAAAGAGCAACCCGTTCCGACGAATGCCCTCGGCCGGGAAGGTCAGCGCGCGCGAGGCGACCTCAAACACTCGCGAGGTCCTTGTCGCCTCGGCCGGACAGGCAGACGAGGATCAGCTCCGCGTCGAGACCCTCGACGCGGGCAAGAGCATGGGACGGCTCGAGTGCCGGCAGGATCCCTTCCGTCTGGGTCAGTCGACGGAGAGCGGCGAGCGCCTCGTCGTCTGTCGCCTTGACGTAGTCGGCGCGGCGGGAGTCGCGCAGGAACGCGTGCTCGGGGCCGACGCCCGGGTAGTCAAGTCCCGCCGCCATCGAGTGCGCGTCGAGAATCTGCCCGTCTTCGTCCGCGAGCAGGGAGGACCGGGCTCCGTGGAGGACGCCGGGCCGCCCGTCACCCAGGCTGGCGGCTTCGTTGGCCTCGACGCCGATCAGCCGCACCTCGGGATCGTCGACGAAGCCGGAAAAGAGCCCGATGGCGTTCGAGCCGCCGCCGACACACGCGATCGCGATCTCGGGCAACCGGCCCTCTGCCTCCAGGATCTGCGCCCGCGCCTCGCGGCCGATGATCGACTGGAGCTGACCGACGATCTCCGGATACGGGTGAGGGCCGACGCACGAGCCGATCAGGTAGTGCGTCGTCTCCACGTTCGTGATCCAGTCGCGGATCGCCTCGCTCGTCGCCTCCTTGAGCGTCTTCGTGCCGAACTCCACCGGCCGGACCTCGGCGCCCAGCAGGTACATCCGCTCGACGTTCGGCCGCTGCCGCTCCATGTCTTCGGCGCCCATGTACACGACGCACTCGAAGCCGAAGCGCGCGCAGACCGTGGCCGTGGCGACGCCGTGCTGGCCCGCGCCGGTCTCGGCGACGATGCGGTGCTTGCCGAGCCGCTCCGCGAGGAGCGCCTGCCCGAGGGTGTTGTTGAGCTTGTGCGCGCCGGTGTGGAGGAGGTCCTCGCGCTTCAGGTAGACGCGCTTTCCCGGGGCGAAGCGTTCGACGAGCGTGAGCGGCGTGGGGCGACCCGCGAAAGTGCGGAGGAGATGATCGAGGTCGGCTGCGAAGGACGGGTCGTCGCGGGCCTCGTTCCAGCCGGCTTGGAGCTCGTCCAGGGCCGGAATCAGCGTTTCGGGAACGTAGCGCCCGCCGTAGGTGCCGTACACGCCGACGGTCATCGAGCGGCCTCGACAAAGGCGCGCACGCGCTCGTGATCCTTGATCCCGGGCTCGCGCTCGAGCCTCGAAGCGGCGTCGACGGCCCAGGGTCTGACTGCGTCGATCGCACGGCGGACGTTCTCCGGGCCGAGCCGGCCGGCGAGGACGATGCGGTCTTCGGCGGCTTCCGCACGGAGCAGGTGCTCCGGGTCGTCTTCCTCCCAGGGCAGGTCGAGAACGCGGGCGACCTGCTCGCCGTCGCGAAGCAGCACAGCGTCGCGGCCGCGGACACGGCCGTCTTCGTGCTCGTAGAGCTGGACGAGGTCCGCGCCTCGGTCCTCGTACTGGCCGACGTGAACGGAGACGGACAGCATCGTCTCGGGCACGGGGAGGACTTCGTCCGTTCCGCGCGGGCTCTCGTCGACCAGGATGAAGCCGGCGAAGTCGGCTCCGGCCTCGGCCGCGACGGCCAGGTCTTCCTCGCGCGTCAAGCCGCAGACCTTGATCAGAGGGCGGGAGATCAGCTCCGCCAGCTTCGCCGTCGGGTCTTCGGAGCGCATGAGGGCGGAGCCGACGAGGATCGCGTCTGCGCCTGCGAGCTCGGCCGCCGCGCCCTGAGCCCGCGAAGAGATGCCGCTCTCGGCGACCACCAGCACGTTGCGCGGCGCCTTCGCCACGAGGTTCAGCTGCGCTTGACGGTCGATTCGGAAGGTGGAGAGGTCCCGGGCGTTGATCCCGATCACGTCGGCGCCGAGCGCAATAGCCCGATCGAGCTCACCTGCGTCGTGAGCTTCCACAAGCGAATCGAGGCCGAGCCCTCTCGCCGTTTGCATCAATTCCAATGTGCTCTGGTCGTCCAGATCGCGCAGCAACAATAGGACGGCGTCGGCGCCGTTGGCTCGCGCGTCCTGAAGATCGGAGCGGGTCGAGAAGAAGCCCTTGGCCAGGAGCGGCACGGCTGTAGCAGCGCGTGCGGCGCGGAGATCGTCCCAGCCCCCGCCGAAGCGCTCGTCGACGAGGATCGAGATCGCCGAGGCGCCCGCGTGTTCGAAGCCGCCGGCCAGCTCCGCGGGATCGGCATCGGGGCGCAGATCACCCGCCGAGGGGGAGCGCCGCTTGACCTCGGCGATCGCGCCCAGGCCGAGGCGTCGAAGTGCGTCAGCGAAACGCAATCAGCGCCTCCAGTCGCTCGGCGGCCGCGCCGGACTCGACCGTTTGGCGCGCGATCTCCAGGCCTTCCTGAAGATCGGCGGCGTGCCCGCCTGCGGCGATCGCACCCGCGGCGTTCAGCAGGATCGCGTCGCGCCGGCCGCCGTTGCCGCCGGCGAACACGTCGCGGATCGCCTGTGCGTTCTCCTCCGGCGATCCGCCGCGCAGCTCCTCCGGCG
>DASSXA010000403.1:0-3118 GCA_035704315.1 Gaiellaceae bacterium | reverse complement strand
AGCCGCGCGCAAGGCCGCGGAAGAGGCGCTTCCGCGCATCCTCGACACGTACCGGCGCTTCTACGGGATCGACAAGGGCTTCATCGGCGGAGGGGAGAGCCCGACGATCGCCGACATCCGTCTAGCGAGCACGTTGGAGTTCCTTGCCGTGATGGACACGGAGCTTCCCGACTGGGCGAAGGACTACATGCAGCGCGTGGAATCCGCTCTGGGCGATGCGTACAGCGAGCCGGCAGCGGATGTCCGCGGCTACATCGCGCAGCTGTCGGAGCAGCCGGTCGCCGGGTAGATCCCGCACAGCCCTGGGGCGGTAACTCTCAACCCTCCTAACGGTGCCTGGCACCTTTCGGAGGGTTCGTACGGTTCGCGCAGATTCAGCACCGTTTGGCCGCGACGAAATCGGACGGATCGAGCTGAGGTCGAGCCTCAGCCTTTAGGGGTCATTCGATCGCTTCGAGGATCTCCCACTGGTCCGGAACGCCCTTGAGCGTGTGCGTTCCGCGGTCGACGAACGTGAGCCCCGAGCCCGTCACGAGGTCCCTCACCGTCCGTGAAACGAGCACTTCGCCCGCCCCCGCAAGGGCGAGCACGCGAGCGGCGATATGGACGCCGATGCCGGCCAGCCCTTCAGTGCGTCGCTCGACCTCGCCCGTATGGAGACCGGCCCGGATCTCTACACCGAGGGTCCGCAGGCGATCGCGAAGAGCGAAAGCGCAGCGTACGGCGCGCGCCGGGCCGTCGAAGCTTGCGAGGAGACCGTCCCCCGTGAAGTCAGTGATCCCTCCACCGAAGCGCACGACCTCCGTCCGCGCTAGCTCGTCATGGCTCTCGAGCAGCTCACGCCAGCGGGCGTCACCCAACTCGACCGCCCGGGGGGTGGAGTCGACGATGTCAGTGAACAGCACCGTGGCGAGGACTCTGTCGGTGGTATGAGCCGGTCGGGTGCCCGTGAGGAACTCCTCCACCTCGTCGATGACGACGTCGATGTCGCCGACCGCGAGCCCGTAGTCGGCACCAGGTACAGCGACAAAGCTCGCGCCATCGATGTGGTCCGCGACGTACCGCCCCTGATCAACTGTGACGATCGGGTTGTCCACCCGGTGAACGACGAGCGTCGGCACCTTGATCGCCGGGAGGACGTCCCGAACGTCGAGCTCGAAGAGCATGCGCATGACAGCCGCCGCCGTCGCGGGGCTTGCTGAGAGGCGAAAGAAGCGCCCCCATGCCTCCAATACGGCGGGATCACCGACGAGCGTCGGATTGACTGCGGCAATCAGGTCGCCGCGGCCCCACGTCTGCTCGGTCATCGAGACCAGGCGCTCCTGTACGTCCGCCGCTGCGCCGATCTCGTATCCCGGTGCCGCCGAGATGCGTGCGGTCGCGTTGACCAAAACGAGCGCGATCGTCCGCTCCGGATACGTCGCGGCGAAGAGCTCCGCCATCGGCGAGGCCTCGGCGACGCCCATGATCGCGGCCCGCTCGAGGCCAACGTCGTCCATCACCGCGGACACGTCGTCCATCCAATCCTCGAGCGGTGGTAGCTCCTTCGACGGGATCGGGTCGGAGAGGCCCATCCCGTACTTGTCGAACGAGATCAGCCGGCTGAACGAGGAGAGGCGGCGAAGGTAACGCACATAGCCGGGTAGATCCCACCGGGCCTCGACATGACTGAACCACGTCGAGACGAGCACGAGGTCGAGGGGATGCCCCTCGCCGACGACCTGGTAGGCGATGTGCGCGTCGCCTTTCTTCGCGTATCTCGTTTCGGAAGTCACGAGCAGACCAGAGTGCCATGGCCGGAAGGTCAGAGCAGCCCGAACGCCTACGATGCCCGACGACACCGAATGTCGCGACCCGAGACAGCAACCACGACCGAGTCGCAGCTGGAGCAGTTCCGCGGGGAGCTGACCGCCTACTGCTACCGGATGCTCGCCTCACCCTTCGAGGCCGAGGACGCCGTCCAGGAGACGATGCTGCGCGCGTGGCGGAGCATGGATCGCTTCGAGGGTCGGGCGTCGTTGCGCTCCTGGCTGTACCGGATCGCGACAAATGTCTGCCTCGACATGCTCGCCGGGCGAGAGCGCCGCGCCCGTCCGATGGATCTCGGCCCGGCCCAGGAGCCGGTCGAGTCGAACCTGAACACGCTGCCGGAGACCACATGGATCCAGCCGATGCCGGACAGCCTCGTCGCGGAGGGCGACCCTGCAGAGGTCGCCGCCTCGAGAGAGACGATCCGACTCGCCTTCGTGGCCGCTCTCCAGCACCTTCCCCCCCGCCAACGGGCGGTGCTGATCCTCTGCGAGGTCCTGCGCTGGAAGGCGAGCGAGGTGGCTGAGCTCCTCGAGACGAGCGTCGCGTCGGTGAACAGCGCGCTCCAGCGGGCACGCGCCAAGCTCGAGGCGAATGACCTGAGCGCCTCGTCGGGGTCGTCCTCCGTGGATGAGGCGGACGAAGAGCTCCTCGCCCGTTATGTCGCGGCTTTCGAGGCCTACGACATGGAGGCGCTCACCTCGCTCATCAAAGAAGACGCAAAGCAGTCCATGCCTCCGTTCGACATGTGGCTGAGTGGGCGTGACGACATCTTCGAATGGTGGCTCGGGCCAGGGATCGGCTGCCGCGGCTCACGCATGATCGCCGTGGAGTCGGCAAACGGCGCGCCGGCGTTCGGCCAGTACAAACCGAGCCTCGACGGAGGCTACGAGCCGTGGGCGCTCCAGGTGCTCGAGGTCGAGGACGGCCGGATCGTCGAGCTGACCTTCTTCCTCGACACCGAGACGCTCTTCCCGCTCTTCGGACTGCCGCTGCAGATCTAGTCGGGCAGCACCTGCGTCAATCCCATGAAGGCGACGAGCTCGAGCAGCTCGTCCGAGGCATGGCGCAGGCGAACCTGGCAGCAGTGCCTCCTGGCCGCGAGTTGAAGCCGGCAGAGCGCGTCCACCGTCACCGCGTCGGGCTCGAGGCCGTCCACGTCGCAAAGCGCCACTCCCGCACTGCAGGCGCTCAGCAGCCTCGAGAACCGTTTGCGCAGCCCGGGCAGATCTCCACGGCTTATCGGACCGCGAATGGCGAAAGCGACCACTTCCGGCGCTGGGGCACCCATCGGAAGACAGACCGCTCG
>DASSXA010000127.1:0-9013 GCA_035704315.1 Gaiellaceae bacterium | reverse complement strand
TCGACGAGTCGTACTTCGACTCGCGCAGAACAGGGCCGGCGTGGAAGTCCTACTACTACCTGAACGAATCGCCGTCGCTTTCCGCCCTGACGGTCGACCGTGGAAGCTTCCGCGGTTGGCTGACGAAGGAGCCCGCGATGGCCGCAGGCACGCTGTTCCGGTACGCCCTTCGCAGGGCCGGGATCGGGGTCGGCGGCCGGACGGTGCGGGGGGTGGCCGACCCGCTCGCCGAACAGCTAGCGCTGACAGAGTCAGCGCCGCTCTCCCGCATCGTGCGTTACATGAACACGGAGAGCGACAATTTCACGGCGGAGCTGCTCCTCAAGCAGCTGGGCGCCGTTGACGGCGCCGGCGGGACCAGCGCGGCGGGAGCCGCCTCGGTACGCCGTGTGCTCCACGAGGCGAGCGTTCCCCTGGCGGGTGCCAGCATCGTCGACGGCTCCGGCCTCTCCCCGCGCAACCGACTCACCGCCGGTGCCTTGATCGGGATCCTCGTTGCCGCGTGGCACGACCCGCTGATCCGTCCGGCGTTCATGCAGTCACTCGCCGTCGCCGGCGTCAACGGCACGCTCCGGCGCCGGATGCGGGCGCCGCCGGCCCGCGGTGCCGTGCATGCCAAGACTGGCACCACCATGGAATCGTCGGCGCTCTCGGGCTATGTGCGCACGCGGTACGCGTTCGCGGTGCTTCAGAACGGCCGGCCCGTGTCCCAGTTCTGGGCCCGCCGTGCGCAAGACCAGTTCGCCCGCGTCCTAGCCGGCCAGTAGGCCGGAGAGCTCCTCTTCCGTGATGAGCGGCACGCCTTCGCGCTGTGCTTTTGTCAGCTTCGAGGCGCCGGGCTCCTCGCCGACGACGAGGCCGCTCGTCTTCTTGGACACCGAGTTCGTCACCTTGGCCCCGAGCGCCTCGAGCTCGGCCTGTGCCTGTTCGCGCGTCCAGCGCTCGAGCGTGCCCGTGATCACGTATGTCCGCCCCGTCAGTGGCCCCTCGGGAGGGCGATCCTCGTCACCGGACTCGAGGCGGAGACCCAGCTCGCGCAGCTCCTCGACCAGGCCGCGGTTCTCCTCGTCGGAGAACCACTCCACAATCGCCTCGGCACGTTCCGGGCCAATCCCGTCCACCTCGACGACGTCCTCCTGCGCAGCTTCCATCAGCCGGTCGACCGAGCCGAAATGGCGCGTGAGGTTCTGCGCGGTCACCCAGCCGACGTCGGGGATGTTGAGCCCGAAAAGCACCCGCCGAAACGGGATCGACTTCGAGGCCTGGATCGCATTGACGACGTTCGAAGCGCTGCGATCCTGAAAGCCGTCCAGCTCGATGAGCTGCTCCTTCGTCAGGCGGTAGAGGTCGGGCAGCGAGCGCAACAGGCCGAGGTCCCAGAGCCGGCGGACGAGCTGCTCGCCGACCCCGTCGATGTCGGCCGCGGCCATCACCCAGTTGTTCAGCGACTCGAGGCCGCGCGACGGACATGCCCGGTTCGGACAGCGATGCATGGCTTCGCCCTCGGGCCTGACGATCTCGGCTCCGCACAGCGGGCAGTTCGAGGGCATCTTGAACGGCTTCGTCCCGCGCCGGTGGGCGCCCGCAGGGCCCACGATCTGCGGGATCACGTCGCCCGCCCGCTGAACGATCACTTCGTCGCCCTCGCGGATGTCCTTGCGGTTGATGTCCTCCTCGTTGTGAAGCGTCGCTCGGGAGATCGTCACCCCTCCGACCTCCACCGGCTCGAGCATCGCCCACGGATTCAGCGCGCCTGTGCGGCCGACCCGGATCGCGATCTTGTTCAGCCGCGTCGTGGCAGTCATCGGCGCCCACTTGAAGGCGCGCGCCCAGCGGGGCCGTTCGTGAAGGGCGCCGAGCGCGCGCTGGTGCGCAAACGAGTCCACCTTGATCACGATCCCGTCGATCTCGTAGTCGAGCTCGATCCGCTTCCGCTCCCACTCCGCGCAGCGTCGCGCCACCTCCTCGATCGTCTCCAGCCGCTCGGCGTGCGGGTTCGTGCGGAAGCCATGCTCGCGAAGCCATTCGAGGAGCTCCCCTTGCGACCCCAGGTCGAGGCCCTCGCTGTGGCCGATGCCGTAGACCCAGACCGCAAGCGGCCGGTCAGCGGTGATCTGAGCGTTCTTCTGCCGAAGCGAGCCGGCCGCGGCGTTCCGCGGGTTCGGCGCGGTCTTCTTGCCCTCGGCCACGAGGCGCTCGTTGAACGCCGTGAAGCCTGAGAGCGGGAAGTACACCTCGCCGCGCACCTCGAGCACCGGCGGTGCGTCCTTGCCGCGCACACGCAGCGGGATGGACGGGATCGTGCGGAGATTCGGCGTCACGTCCTCGCCCTGATGACCGTCGCCCCTCGTCGCGCCGCGCGCGAGGCTCCCGTTTTCGTAGACGAGCGAGATTGCGGAGCCATCGATCTTGGGCTCGATGACCCAGGCAACTTCCTCCGGAGGCACGTCTAGCCGCTTGCACACGTCCTGCGCCCACTTGCCGAGGGCCTCGTCCGTCGTCACCTTTTCGAGCGACCCCATCGGCGAGAGGTGCTCCACCTTCGGGAACCGGTCGGAAAGGGGAGCGCCGACCCGCCGGATCGGTGAGTCGGGCGTCGCGAGCTCGGGATGCTCTTCCTCGAGGGCCTTCAGCTCGTCGAAGAGGCGGTCGTACTCGGCGTCGGACACCTCTGGGTCGTCGAGGACGTGGTAGCGGTAGTTGTGATGCTCGATCGCCTCTCGGAGCTCCGCGGCCCGCCCTGAAAGGTCGCTTTTTGCCTTCGTCGCCATCGCCGGTCGATCGTAGCGACGTAGCGCGGCAAAGCCGCGCTCCGGCGGACGATCGATGTCGCTTCACGGCGTCTGGGGGATTCGCCGCGTCTACGTCGAAGCGCCGGATTGGCGGGCGGACGATCCTCTCCCCCGCCCACCGGCCCGGGCGGCCGGCTGCAAGCCGTCCGGGCCTCAATAGTGGACGCGCTCGAGATAGAGACCCCACGGAGGCGCGGTTTGGCCGGCGTCTGATCTCGCTCGGCAGTTGGAGATCAGCTCTGCAATGCGGTCCGGCGGTAGCTCGAGCATCGTGCCGACCAGCGTCCGGACCATGTGACGCAGGAAGCTGTCGGCCGTAATCTCGAACTCGAGGACGTCCACCCGGTCGACCCAGCGCGCTTCGATCACGTTGCGGACAAACACCTCGTGCTGGCTCTCCGTCGGCGTGAACGCGCGGAAGTCATGCTCGCCGAGCAGCAATGCTGCCGCTTCGTCGAGCGCGCCGCGGTCGATTGGACGGGGATACCACCATGCCCGCCGGGCCTCGAACGGCGAGGGCGCGCGGCGCCGGAAGACCCGGTAGCGATAGCTCCGGGCTCTGGCGGAGCGCCGCGCGTGGAAGTCGCCCGGCGCGTCTTCGGCGGCGACCACCGAAACGTCGTCCGGCAGTGCCGCGTTCAGCGCCTCGGGCGCGCGCTCGACGGGCGGGCCTTCCGCCGTCTCGACGCTGGCGACCTGGCCGAGGGCGTGGACGCCGGCATCCGTGCGCCCGGCCACCGCGAGGCCGTCCCAGGATCCGTAGACGGCGTCGACCGCTTCACGCAACACACCTTCGACCGTACGCTGCCCCGGCTGAGCGGCCCAGCCGCGGAACCCCGTGCCGTCGTACTCGAGTGTGAGCTTGAGCCGCAAGGCGTGCGTATCATCGCCGCGTGGCCGACGAAGACTGGCGCATCGAGGTCGACCTCGACGACGAGGAGCAGGGCTACTCCCTCACGGAGCGCCTGCGTGCCGGGGACCTCGACGAAGAGGCTCGGGCGCGACTCGGCGAGCGCGTCGTCGTCTCACGCGACGGTTCGCGAATCTTCCTCTACGCCGCGACCGAGTCCCAGTCACGCGAAGCCGAACAGGTGATCCGCGACCTCGTCGCGAGGCACGACCTGAGCGCGGAGATCTCGGCGTCCCGATGGCACCCGGTCGAACAGACATGGAAGGACGCTTCGATCCCTCTGCCGACGACGGCCCAGTCGATCGAGGAGGAGCGGACGAGCCGTGAGGCCGCGGAGGAACGGGATGCCGAGCGCGCCGGCTGGACTTCACATGTTCGGGTGGAGCTGCCGCATCGCGGTGACGCCGTCGACCTCGCCGCGGAGCTCGAGCCCGAAGGGCACAAGGTCCACCGCCGCTGGCGCTATGTCACCGTCGATCTCGCGACCGAGGACGCGGCACAGGAGCTCGCCGACCGGCTCGCGGACAGCCTGCCCGAGGGAAGCGAGCTGACGATCGAGACGAAGCCGCCCGACCCGGTCTTCGTGTTCTTGGAGTCGCGCGGGGTCTAGCCGGGTCTAGCTCGCGGTGACTTCCGCCGGCTCTTCGACGCGCTGCGGACGCACGACCGGCGCCGGCGGAACGAAGTCGATGAACTCGAGGTAGGCCATGTCCGCTCCGTCCCCCGGGCGCGGGCCGATCTTCACGATCCGCAGGTAGCCGCCGTTCCGATCCGTGAACCGAGGCCCCACGTCTGCAAAGAGCCTGTGGACGACCTCCTGCGACCGCAGGTACGCAAGCGCCTGCCGCCGCGCAGCGAGGTCGCCTCTGCGGCCGAGCGTGATCATCTTCTCGGCGATCGGCCGGACGGCCTTCGCCTTCGCCTCGGTCGTCTTGATGCGGCCGTGCTCGATCAGCGACCCGGCGAGGTTGGCGTAGAGCGCCTTCCTATGCGCCGAGTCGCGGCCGAGCTTCTTCCCGGAGCGATGGTGACGCACTAGTGCCCCGTCCAGTGATGCCGCCGGAATTCTGGGTCGCGAGCCGAAGGCGCCGACTCGTCGGCGCCGACCAGAAGAGGTCGTGCCGGCTTGGCCGGCGCGACCGGCTCAAGCCAGGAGCCGCACTCCGACGAGCCAAGGTTGGAAAACCTTGGTGAGGAGGAGGGTGGGCCCTGGCGCCGCGTGATCGCGGGCCAGAAGCCGGCATGTATTGCTGGGCGGGGCACTCGGTTCAGTCCTCTCCCCGGAGGTTGAGTCCGTGCGTCGCGAGTGTCTCCTTGACTTCCTCGATCGACTTCTTGCCGAAGTTCGGGATCGCAGCTAGCTCGCCCTCGGTCTTCGTCACGAGGTCGCCGATCGTCTCGATGCCAACGCGCTTCAGGCAGTTGTACGAGCGGACGCCGAGCTCCAGCTCCTCGATCGGAAAGTTCTCCATTCCGTGCGCGAGCGGAGCCTCCGCAGCCGCCTCGTGAGCCGCTGCAGCCTCGCCAAAGCCCTCGATCTTGTCGATGTCCGTGAAGATCGCAAGCTGCCGGATGAGGATCTCCGCCGCCTCGCCGATCGCTTCCCGCGGATCGACGGACCCGTCGGTCGTGACATCGAGCGTCAGCTTGTCGTAGTCGGTGCGCTGCCCGACGCGGGCTGCCTCGACGTCGTACGAGACACGACGCACCGGCGAGAAGAGCGAGTCGATGGGGATGACGCCGATCGTGTGCTCGGGCCCACGGTTGAGCTCGGCAGGCACGTAACCGCGCCCACGGCCGATCGTCATCGTCATCTCGAGGCTGCCCTTCTCGGACAGGTTGGCGATCACGAGATCCGGATTGAGGATCTCGAGCTCGGCCGGCGCCTCGATGTCGGCGCCGGTCACAGGACCCGCGCCCCGCTTCGTCAGACGCACCTCGATCTCGGGCGACTCACCGTGAAGCCTGGCGACGAGATTCTTGAGCGAGGAGATGATGTCGACGACGTCTTCACGCACGCCGTCCAGGGTCGTGAATTCGTGCGCGACGCCCTCGATCTTGACCGAGGTGACGGCAGCTCCCTCGAGCGAGGAGAGCAGCACGCGCCGCAGCGAGTTGCCGAAGGTGTGGCCGAAGCCGCGGTCGAGCGGCTCGATCACGAAGACCCCCCGGCGCTCGTCCACTTCCTCGTGGACGATCCGCGGGATCTGAAAATCCATCAAGCTGGTTCTGGTTGCCAAAACGCTCCCTTCCGTACGTTCTTACTTCGAGTAAAGCTCGACGATCAACTGTTCCTGAACGGGCGTGTCGATCTCTTCACGCTCGGGCCACTTGAGCACCTTCCCCGTCAGGCTCTCGTGGTCGGCCTGGAGCCAGGGGGCGACCGAGGCGGTGAGATCGGTGGCGTCGCGAATTACCTGCTCAGCCGCACTTCCGGGCGCCATCGTGACGATGTCGTCGGGCTTCACCTGGTAGCTCGGGATGTTCACGCGGCGGCCGTTCACATGGAAATGGCCGTGGCGCACGAGCTGCCGGGCCTGTGCGCGGGAGGCCGCGAAACCGAGCCGGTAGACGACGTTGTCCAGCCGGGTCTCGAGCAGGCGCAGCAGGTTCTCGCCGGTGATCCCTGACCCGCGGGCCGCCTTCGTGTAGTAGGTGCGGAACTGCTTCTCGAGCAGGCCGTAGTAGCGCCGCGCCTTCTGCTTCTCGCGCAACTGCATCAGGTACTCCGACTGCTTGATCCGCCCACGCCCGTGCTCGCCCGGCGGATAGCTGCGGCGCTCGACCGAGCACTTCTCGGTCAGGCAGCGCTCACCCTTCAGGAAAAGCTTCATGCCCTCGCGGCGGCAGAAGCGGCACTTCGGACCTAGCGACCTGGCCACTAGCGGTCACCTCGCGTGGGCATCGTGCTCGCCAGCCGCGAAAAGTCGGTCTGGCAAGGACGCAGGGAGCGCTCGTAGCGGGAGGCTACGGGCGCGACTGTGGACGCCGCCAGAACGAGCTTTGCAGCGCCCTGGCGGGTGCGAGGCCCGCGTGAGGGGGCCGCCATCAAACCCGTCTCCGCTTCTTCTGGCGGACACCGTTGTGCGCCTGGGGCGTGACGTCCTTGACGCCGAGGATCTCGAGGCCGGCGGCCTGAAGCGACCTGATCGCGGTCTCACGACCCGAGCCGGGGCCCTTGACGAAGACCTCGACCTTCTGGAGCCCGTGCTCCATCCCCTTGCGCGCGCAGGCGTCTGCCGTGACCTGCGCGGCGAACGGGGTCGACTTGCGCGAGCCCTTGAACCCCGCCGAGCCGGCCGACTCCCACACGATCACGGCGCCGTCCTTGTCCGTGAGCGTGACGATCGTGTTGTTGAACGACGTCTTGATGTGTGCCTGACCGATGGCGATGTTCTTCTTGACCCGGCGGCGCGTCCGGCCCCGGGTCGCTTGTCGGCGAGGGGGAGCCATTAATGCCCCTTCCAGTGACGCCGCCGGAATTCTGGGTCGCGAGCACCAAGCCAGAGGCCGCGCTCCGACGCACCAAGGCCGCGTGTCTGCCTTGGCAAGGAGGAGGGTGGGCTCTGGCGCCGCGTGATCGCGGGCCAGAAGCCGGCATGTGTTGCTGGATGGGGCATTAAGTCTTCGGGGCCGTCCTCTTGCCGCGGCCGACGGTCTTCTTCGGCCCCTTCCGGGTGCGGGCGTTCGTCTTCGTCCGCTGACCGTTCACCGGCAGGCTCCGCCGGTGCCGCAGCCCGCGGTACGCGCCGATCTCGGAGAGGCGCTTCACCGCCTGGCTGCGCTCGCGGCGCAGGTCACCCTCGACCTGGAGGTTGCCGTCGATGTACTCGCGAAGCTTCGTGATCTCGGGATCGGTGAGGTCTCGGATCTTCTCGGACGGCGACAGACCCGTCGCCTCGCAGACCTTCAGCGCCGTCGCGCGGCCGATGCCGAAGATGTACGTGAGCCCGATCTCGAGGCTCTTGTCACGCGGAAGGTTTACGCCGGCGATTCGTGCCACGTTTTCGCTCCTAACCCTGTCGTTGCTTGTGTCGCGGGTTCGTGCAAATGACCATGGTGCGACCATGCCGCTTGATCACGCGGCAGCGCTCACACATTGGCTTTACGGATGGGCGGACTTTCATTGGATTTCCTGGTGCTCCTCACCGAAATTGCGCCCATCTCAGGGCGCAGTTGTTGGAACAAGACGATTCCACAGCACAGCACGGCTCTGCGCCGCGGGACGATTATGGTAGCAAAGGCGCTTGAACAGGCGCCGCCGTGAGGATGCGAGGGCCTTCCTCCGTGACCGCGACCGTGTGCTCGAAATGAGCGGCGAGTGAGCCGTCCGCGGTCGCGATCGTCCACTGATCGGGCTCCACGACGATGTCGTAGCCGCCCGCGGTGATCATGGGCTCGATCGCCAGGGTCATCCCAGGGGCAAGGGTGGGACCGCGCCCAGGCTCGCCGAAGTTCGGGATCTGTGGATCCTCGTGCATGTCGCGGCCGACCCCGTGTCCGACGAGGCTCCGAACGACCGAGAATCCGGCTTCCTCCGTCACGCGCTGAACCGCGTGTGAGATGTCGGTCAGCCGTCCTCCGGCCTGTGCGCGCTCGATACCCGCGCGCAGCGCCGCCTCACCGACCTCGAGTAGCTGGTCGGCCTCGGAATCGACCTCTCCGATCGGGAACGTGTACGCGGAGTCCGCCACGAAGCCGTCGAGCGTGACTCCGACGTCGACCGAGAGGATGTCACCTGCGGCGAGCTCATAGCCGTTCGGGATCCCGTGCACGACGATCTGGTTCGGCGAGGTGCAGATCGAGGCCGGGTATGGATACGGGCCGCGATAGCCCTTGAAGGTCGGGACGCCACCCCGAGAGCGGATGAACTCGTCGGCGATGCGATCGAGCTCACCCGTCGTGGTTCCCGGCTGAGCGTGCTTGCCGAGCAGCGCGAGCGTCTCGGCGACGACCTCGCCTGCCCGCGCCATTACGTCGAGCTCTTGAGCCGACTTGCGGACGATCACGATCTTGTCGCCGCCTGTTCCAGCGCTTGCTGAATCTCCGAAAACACCTCGTTCACCGACCGGTCGGCGTGGATGCCGACCAGATTGCCCTGGAGCCTGTAGTGCTCGACGAGCGGCTCCGTCAGCTCATGGTAGAGGCCGAGGCGCCGAGCGATCACGTCGGGCGCGTCGTCGGTTCGGCCTTCGAGCGCGGCGCGCTTGAACAGCCGTTCTGTAGCGATCTCATCGGGGAGTTGAAACTCGAAGACGACAGAAGGCCGCCGCCCGATCTCGTCGAGCATCTCGTCGAGCGCATCGGCCTG
>DASSXA010000280.1:0-2793 GCA_035704315.1 Gaiellaceae bacterium | reverse complement strand
CGGCGGCGTGCCCGCCTGCGGCGATCGCACCCGCGGCGTTCAGCAGGATCGCGTCGCGCCGGCCGCCGTTGCCGCCGGCGAACACGTCGCGGATCGCCTGTGCGTTCTCCTCCGGCGATCCGCCGCGCAGCTCCTCCGGCGTGCAGCGGGTGATCCCCAGCTCGAGTGGGTCGATCTCCCGTTCTCGGACGCCGCCGTCGACGACCTCACAGACCAGGTTGGGCCCGGCGGGGGAAAGCTCGTCGATCCCGCCGGCTCCGTGGACGACGAACGCGCGGCGCGCGCCCAGCGTGGCGAGGACTTCGGCCAGAGTTCGCACGAGATCCGGCGAGTAGACGCCCCCGACCTGCGCACGGGCGCCCGCCGGGTTGGTCAGCGGCCCGAGGACGTTGAAGACCGTTCGCGCGGCGAGCTCCTTGCGCACGGGGGCCGCGTGCTTCATCGCCGGATGGTGCGTCGGCGCGAAGAGGAACCCGAAGCCGAGCTCGTCGATCGACAGCGCGATGCGTTCCGGCGGCAGCTCGAGCTGGAAGCCCAGGGCCTCGAGCACGTCGGCAGAGCCCGAGGCCGAGGAGACGGCCCGGTTGCCGTGCTTCGCGACGCCGGCTCCCGCCGCAGCGGCCACCAGCGCCGCCGCAGTGGAGATGTTGAACGTTCGTCCGCCGTCGCCGCCGGTCCCGGCGGTGTCGACCAGATCTTCGCGCTTCGGCTTCACAGCGAGAACGTGCTCGCGCATAGCCTCGGCGCAGCCCGCGATCTCGTCCGCGGTCTCGCCCTTCAGCCGCAGCGCAACGAGGAAGCCGCCGATCTGCGCCGGCGTCGCCTCGCCGCTCATGATCGTGTTCATCGCCTCGCGCGCCTCGTCGCGCGTCAGGTCGTGGCCGTCCAGCAGCTGAGCGAGCGTGGATTGCATCACGAACCCCCCTCCAGGAAGTTGCGTCCCAGATCGGGGCCGATCGGCGTCAACACCGACTCGGGGTGGAACTGGACACCGTCGACCGGGAGCTCGCGATGGCGAACCGCCATCACCTCGCCGTCACCGCAGGTCGCCGAGACCTCCAGCTCGTCGGGGATGGTCGTCGCAGCCAGGGAGTGGTAGCGCCCCGCAAGAAAGTCGCTCGGCAGGTCCCGGAAGATCCCCCGCCCGTCGTGGCTGATGACGCTCGCCTTGCCGTGGACAAGCGTCCGTGCCTGGTCGACCTCGCCGCCGAAGACCTCGACGATCGCCTGGTGGCCGAGGCAGACCCCGAGCGTGGGAGTACGCGGCGCGAGCCTGCGGATGATCTCGGACGAGGCGCCGGCATCCGCCGGCCGTCCAGGCCCGGGAGAGACGACCAGATGCGAAGGAGCCAGCCGCTCGGCCTCATCGGGATCGATTGCGTCGTTCCGGTGGACGACCACCTCGGCGCCGAGCTCGCCGAACAGGTGCGCGAGGTTGTAGGTGAACGAGTCGTAGTTGTCGATGAGCAAGATCATCCGCGGGCCTCCGCGAGCTCGAGTGCCCGCTCGAGCGCGGCCAGCTTCCGCAGGCACTCGTCGTGCTCGGCGCTCGGGGAAGAGTCGGCGACGATCCCCGCGCCGGCCTGGAGGTACGCGACCCCCTCGTGGAGCAGGATCGTCCGGATCGCGATGCACGTGTCCAGCGGGCCGTCCGGCAGGAAATACCCGACCGCCCCGGCATAGGGACCTCGCCGGTAGCCCTCGAGGTCGGAGATGATCTGCATCGCGCGGACCTTGGGCGCTCCGCTGACCGTGCCGGCCGGGAAGCACGCACGTAGCAGGTCGAAGTGCGAGACGTCGCCGTTGAGCTCCCCGGTCACCTCCGAGACGAGGTGCGTCACGTGGGAGTAACGCTCCGGCTCGAGGAAGCGCTGGACTCGCACCGTGCCGGGCTTGCAGACACGGGACAGGTCGTTGCGCCCGAGGTCGACGAGCATCACGTGCTCGGCTCGGTCCTTTTCCGACGCGAGGAGCCGTTCCGCATCGCCCTCGCCCGGATGCGTCGTGCCGGCGATCGGGTTGAGCTCCGCGACCCCGTTCTCGGCCTTGACGAGCGTCTCGGGCGAGGAGCCGACGAGCGCCAGGTCATCGAGCTCGAGGAGGAAGAGATACGGCGAGGGGTTGACGCGCCGGAGCGAGCGGTAGAGGTCGATCGCACTCGCCGGAGTCGGCCGCTGCGCGCGTTGCGAGAGGACGATCTGGAAGGCGTCTCCGGCTCGGATGTGCCGCTTTGCCTGTTCCACGCGTCGCTCGTACTCGAACCGCCCGGGAGATCGCCGCGTCGGCCCGCCCTTGCCTCCGGGGCCGTTTGAAGAATCGTCGAGCGGCGCTTGGAGCCGCGCGGCGATCTCGTCCGGGTTGCCGCTCAAGACCTCGGCCAGTCCGAGCACGTGGTCGAAGCGGATGAGGGTGTCCGCCACGACGAACCGGCTTTCGGGCAGCGTGGGCCCGTCGTCCGGCAGCTGCACCGTCGGCTCGAGCGTTGCGGCGTGGTCGTAGCCGAGATAGCCGACCACGGGCTCGCCGCAGGTCTCGGCTTCGGCGAAGTCGACGAACCGCTCCCCAGAACCGACGAAGGAGTGGCGGCCGAGGCGACCGCGCTCAACCGACTCGAGCAGGAAGCTAGCCCGCACGCCGTCACGCAGCCTCAGGTAGGCCCCGAGGGGGGTGATCAGATCGGTTGAGATGACGGTTTGAACGTTCACTGATTTAGTGCGGTGCCAGACTTCAGTCTGGCTCCGCCGGAAACGAAAAAGACCCTCCGGCGGAAGGTCTTCGAGCGGAACGGGTTTT
>DASSXA010000173.1:0-4598 GCA_035704315.1 Gaiellaceae bacterium | reverse complement strand
ATGGACGTTCGCTGCGCCGCGGAACCTCGTGCGGCTCTCGGTCGGAATCGAGTCCGTCGGCGACCTGATCGAAGATCTCGAGCAGGCTCTCGTGCGCTCGCCGAGCGCGTCTGTCTCGGGCTGAGCTCGAGCTCGAAGGCGAGACCGTTCGTTCGGGCCGTGTCCAGGGGCCTGGCCCCTAGACATGGCGGCAGCGGCCACGCCAACCGGGCCGCGACGGCCGTCGACCCTGATGGCTGAGGGCAAAACGTGCTCTTTCGGCCGCGTCCAGGGGCCTGGCCCCTAGTCACGGCCGGAAAGGTCAGCCCGGAACCGAGGTTCTCGGGGCGGTGTAGAGCTAGACGATGAAGCGTCTCTTCATCATCGTCTTGGTCGCATCCTTCGCGCTTCCGGCGACAGCGCTCGGCAAGGGGCCGTCGGCCGCCTCGATCGACGGTCCCGCAGCTGGCGGCGGGGGAATCACTTTCACGGGATACGGCGAGTCCGCCGGCTCGTCGCTCGGCGATCTGACTCTCCTGGCCGGTTTCTTTCCGGCGGCCTTCGGCCAGGAGCCCAGCCCGATGCTCCCAAGCCGTCCCAAAGGGGACCTCGGGCCGAGATACACGATCACCTACACAGTGCCGACGGGTACTGGGGTTGCAGACCGGATCCGCCAGGATCTATATCCCTACGCCGTTGGCGGGCCCATGACTTACATGGAGCCCGGTCAGAAGCTCTTCGGTCGGGAGACCGCCGGCGGTTGGTTCCAGGCGGATCGGCACCTCAAGGAGCTCCTCGTGTCCACCGGGCTGCCGCCCAAAGCGCCTGAGGTTCCGGCTCCGGCTCCGGCTGCGTCCCCCGGCAGGTCGTTCCCGCTCGACCTCGCAGCCCTCGTCGTGCTCGGACTCGCGCTTGCCCTGGCGACGGTTCTCGTCCTCCGCCGTCGCGCCCTGGCAAGAATTGCCAGATCGCCGAGCTGATCGACCTCCACCACCGCGGCGTCGAGCGCGTCATCGGGTGCTACCTCGTCGAGACCGACGATGGGCCGGCGCTCTTCGACTGCGGCCCGACCACGTGCATTCCACGGCTCAAGGAGGGGTTCGTCCGTCTCGGCCTCGCCCTCCAAGACATCCGCCACCTGCTCCTGAGCCACATCCACCTCGATCATGCCGGCGCCGCCGGCGTGCTCGTCCGGGAACACCCAACACTGCAGGTCCATGTATCCGAGATCGGCGCGCCACATCTCATCGACCCGACAAGGCTCGAGAGCAGCGCGCGACGCCTCTACGGCGACTCGTTCGACGACCTGTGGGGCGAGCTGGCACCGATCCCGGAAGCGAACGTCCACCCAGTCGGCGACAACACGCTCGGCCTTGAGACCTTCGCCAGCCCAGGCCACGCCAGTCACCACGTCTGTTATCTCGGAGCCGACGGCACCCTGTACGCCGGCGACGCAGCAGGAGTGCGGATCCAACCCGACGACTTCGTCGCCCCGCCCACGCCGCCGCCCGAGTTCGACCTCGAAGCATGGAATCGCACGATTGAGGAGTTGGAACGCCGCACTCCGGCGTGCCTGGCCCTGATCCACTTCGGAATCGTCGAGGAGCCCAAGCCCCACCTCGAAGCACTCCGCGCCCGCCTGCACTCCTGGACATCCAGGGTGCGACAAGGCGCAACCGAAGAGGAGTTCATACGGCAGGCCGCGGACGAGCGCGCAACCACGAGCCGCCATCCAGACATCGGCGAGCTGGCGATGCCGCTCTGGCAGTCCTACGCCGGCATTCGGCGTTACGTGGACAAGGAAGCCGAGGCGGCGACGACCGCCTCGCGGTAGGCGGAGACGTAGTCCTCGACCATCCGCTCAGGGGAGAATCGCTCCTCGACGTACCGGCGGCACTCGAGCGGGTCGAGAGCATCGGACTCCTCGAGCGCGTCCGCCATCTCGCGGTAGTTGTCCACGATGATCCCGGAGCGTCCGTTCTCGATCACCTCCGGAACGGCGCCGCGATTCGTGGCGATCACCGGCGTGCCGCACGCCATCGACTCGATCATGACGAGCCCGAACGGCTCTTCCCAATCGATCGGAAACAGCGTCGCCCGAGCGTCCTGCAGAAGCTCGACCTTCGTCCCGTGCGGGACCTCGCCCAGGTACTCGATGCCGTGGATGCCGAGGTGCGGCTCCACGAACTCCGCGAAGTAGGCCTGCTCCCTCGGTTCCTGCATCTTCCCGGCGATTTTCAGCGGCACCTCGCGCTCCATCGCGACGGCGATCGCCCGATGGCAGCCCTTATCGGGGCTCATCCGCCCGAGAAACAGCAGGTACTCGCCCATGTGCGGCTTGCACGGGTAGACCGAAAGATCGAGAGCGTTCGGGCAATTCGCGAGCCAGGGCAGGTCCGGCTTCGGCCGTCGCTGGTTGATCGACAGCGAGATCAGGTGGAGGTTGGGGACCAGCCCGGCGAGCAGCTCGTACATGTCTCCGGGCTCTCCATCCATCGGGCCATGGACGGTGTGGACGACAGGCGTGTCGACGAGCCCCGAGAGAACGACGCCGGACATGCCCGTGTGGTCGTTGATGACATCGAACTCGTCGGCGCCCGTGTAGCAGGCGAGTGCATGGCGAAGCTCCCAGTGCGAGCGCCCGATCCACTGACTCGGCGCCTCCTCGTAGACGTACATGAGCTTTGCCTTGGTCTTCGAGTCACCGGAGGCAAAGAGCGTCACGTCGTGGCCGGCGTCGGCGAGCCCATCGGCCAAAAGCGACACGATCCACTCGATGCCGCCGTAACCGGACGGCGGCACCGGAAACCAAACCGGGCTCACGATCGCGACCCGCAGCGGGTCAGCAGCGTTCATCCCGGGGCCACCCTGACCTCCCCGTCGTCGACCCGCACTTCCCACTGGCGATCGAACGCACGCACACCCGACAGTCTGAGCGATCCGGCCCACGCAGGGAGCTCCGTCGGCGCAATCGTCTCGAGCGTGTTCTGAACCCGGTCCGGGACGAGCCCGAGCAGGAGCTGGAGCAGCAGCACCGGCGTGCCCGCCGCCCAGGCCTGCGGCCTCGCGGCCGTGGGGTAGGCAATGGGGAACCGTGTCTCCGTCCGAGGTAGACCGGCGAAGACCTCCGGGAGCTGGTAGTCGAAGTGCCGCCCGGCGCTCAGCATCTGGCGAATGATGCGGTGCGCCTCCGGCCAACGCCCCGAGCGGGCAAGCCCCCAGGCGATCAGCGAGTTGTCGTGAGGCCAGACCGTTCCATTGTGGTAGGCGAGCGGGTTGAAACCACGATCGGCCGACGACATCGTCCGCACCCCCCAGCCCGTCCAGAGCGCGTCGCCCATGAGCTGGTCGACGACGGCGTCGACCCGCTCGGTGGGGGCGATCCCGCTCCAGAGCAGGTGCCCGATATTCGAGCAGAGAGAGTCCACGGGCTTCTTCTCTCCGTCGAGCGCGAGCGCGTAGTAGCCGTTGCGCTCCGCAATCCAGAAGCGGTCGTTGAACAGCTCGCGCAGCTCGTCCGCCTCGTGTTCGAGCCGGTCGGCGAGCTCGCGGTCGCGCCAGACCTCGCGCGCGAGCTCGGCGGTTCGCCGTTTCGCGTCGTAGACGTACCCCTGCACCTCGCACGGCGCGATCGGCGGGTCCGCGATGCGCCCGTCCGAAAAGCGCTGGGAGTCGTGTGAGTCCTTCCAGGACTGGTTGTCGAGCCCGCGCCGGCTCCGCTTCTTGTACTCGACCAGCCCGTCGCCGTCGAGATCGCCCCGCGTCGAGATCCAATCGAGCGCAGCCATCGCGCTGTCCCGGAAGTCGTGGACGAGGGCGGTGTCATCCGTCCAGCGCCAGACCTCCGACAACAGGATCAGGTAGAGCGGCGTCGCGTCGACGGTGCCGTAGTAGGCGCCGTGCCAATGGCGTGCGGCCTTGCCGCTACGCACCTCGTGGACGATCTTGCCCGGCTCGGCATCGCGCATCGGGTCGTCCACCTGGGACTGGAGCTGACGCAACGCCTGAAGCGCGGTCACGGCGAGCTCGGGTCCGAAGAGCAGGGTCTGGAGGCACGTGATGAGCGTGTCGCGGCCGAAGACGGCCATGAACCATGGCATGCCGGCCGCAGGGAGCTTCTCCATCCCACTGCCGCTCCCTCGCATCCGCAAGGAGGCGATGTCCGAAACGGACCGTCCGAACGACCGACCCAGGTCGTCCCAGCTAGCGCGAAGCTGAGGCACACGTAGCTGCCAAGCCGCCAGCGACTCGCGGACGCGAGCGATCTCGTCGCCAAATCGGCGCTCCGCGAGCCTCGGCATGATGTGCTCGCCGTCCGGAGACGGAATGATGTCGAGACGGACGTCCCAGCGCTCGCGCGGCTCGAGCTCGATCCGGTAGGTGATCTGTCCGTCCTTCTCGATCCGTCCCGGCCGCGACAGGATCACCTGCGTCTGTGCAGGGAAGCCGGTTTCGTCCGCCAGCACGAACTGGTTCTCGTCCTCGTCGAAGCGCGGCGCGACCAACGGTGGCAGCGGCTCTGCTTGCGCCGGATTGCCGAGGGCAAAGTCGTAATCCTTCACGGCGAAGATGTCTGCGAAGTCGGAGCCGATCTCGAGGGAGAGATCGAACGCGACCGG
>DASSXA010000166.1:0-9508 GCA_035704315.1 Gaiellaceae bacterium | reverse complement strand
CGCCGTCGTTTCGTTCGCAATCCGCGACGTCACGGTCAACCTGATCGACACTCCCGGCCACCCGGATTTCATCGCGGAGGTGGAACGGGTGCTGAACGTCCTCGACGGCGCCGTGCTCGTGATCTCCGCCGTGGAGGGCGTTCAGGCTCAGACGAGCCTGCTGATGCGAGCGCTGCAACGGCTCCGCGTTCCAACGCTCATCTTCGTGAACAAGATCGACCGTCGCGGCGCAGACACCGAACGCGTCGTGCGCGGCATCGCCGAGAAGCTCACGCCGTCGGTCGCTCCGATGGGAGCCACGCACTCTGAGCTGGCCGAAATCCTGGCGGCGAACGACGATGCGCTTCTGGCCGCATACGTCGACGACGAAGCGGGCCTCTCATACGCGCGGCTCCGGGCGGAGCTCGCCGCTCAGACCAAGCGGGCATTGGTGCACCCGGTGTTCTTCGGCTCCGCAATCACCGGAGCGGGGGTGGAGTCACTGATGACCGGCATCGTCGAGCTGCTGCCGGGAGCCGATGGAGACGACGACGGTCCCGTCTCGGGCAGCGTCTTCAAGATCGAACGCGGCCCGGCCGGCGAGAAGATCGCATACGTCCGTATGTTCTCCGGGACCGTCCACACGCGCGATCTCGTGCACTTCGGGCGAGACAGCGAGCGCAAGGTGACGGCGATCAGCGTCTTCGAAAGCGGCCCGGCGGCCTCGAGCGCGGCGGTAGCGGCCGGCGAGATCGCGAAGCTCTGGGGCCTCGGCGAGGTGCAGATCGGCGACGCGATCGGGCGAAGGCGAAGCGCTCGGGAACACCATTTCGCCCCGCCGACACTCGAGACCGTCGTCGTTCCCAGCCGTCCTGAGGACAAGGGGGCGCTCCATCTCGCGCTCAGCCAGTTGGCGGAGCAGGACCCCCTGATCCAGGTGCGACAGAACGACCTCCGCCGGGAGCTCTACGTCTCCCTCTACGGGGAAGTGCAGAAGGAGGTCATCCAGGCAACGCTGGCTGCCGACTTCGGCATCGACGTCACGTTCAGAGAGACGACGACGATCTGCATCGAGCGGCCGACCGGCAGCGGGCACGCGCTGGAGAAAGCGCCCAGGCCGTTCATCGCCACGGTCGGGCTGCGCATCGAGCCGGCTCCGATTGACACCGGAGTGGAGTTCCGGCTCGAGGTCGATCTCGGGTCTCTTCCGCTCTCGTTCCATAAGGCGGTCGAGGACACCGTGCACGAGACGCTGCACCAAGGTCTTTGCGGATGGCAGGTCACCGATTGCACGGTCACGATGACCCATTCGGTCAGGTTGCGCCATTTCGCGACGAGCACTGCTGCAGACCATCGCAACCTGACGCCGCTGGTCGTGATGAGCGCGCTGAAGCAGGCGGGAACCGTCGTCTGTGAGCCGATCCACCGTTTCCACCTCGAAGCGCCGGCGGACACGCTTGGACCACTTCTGCCGGTCCTGGCACGGCTCGGCGCCGTGCCTGAACTGCCGGTGCAGAACGGTTCCTCATTCACGCTGGAGGGCGCGATTCCGGCTGCCCGAGTGCACGAGCTGCGGCTTCGCCTGCCGAAGCTGAGTCGCGGCGAGGGCGTGCTGGAGTGCACGTTCGACCGCTATGAACCGGTCCGCGGGTCATTCCCCACGCGCCCACGCTCGGATCACAACCCGCTCAACCGCGAGGAGTATCTGCTGCATGTCGCGCGGCGGGCCTAGGAGGTTTGGCGGAATGCTGCTGCTGCGGCACAGACTGTATTTCGCCAAACCCTCCTAGCCGAGGGCGGCGGAAAGGGCGCCGTCGAGCGGCCTAGGGACGCGGGTCAGATCGAGCGCGTTGACGAGCAAGGTCGCATACCGGGCCTTCCGGTTCCACATGAACCGCCAAAGCTGCTCCTCGTACGTGAGCTCGCGCTTGGCAGGTTGCTTCTGGAACGTACGGAATGCTCCAAGTTCGCCCTCGGCGGCAATGACCTGCTCCACGCCGGCGGCGCCGACGGACCGGACCAACTCGTCCTCGAGATCTGCGACGCACACGTAGAAGCCGAGTTGTTCCATGTCGGCCCGGGTGAGGTTCGAGCCGAGCCCCCCTCGCTCGAGACCGTGCCGGAAGTCGACCTCCTCTCCGGCGTCACAGAGGCCCGCAAGCCTGATGTTGAGCCCACGCGGGCCGAGCTCTTCCAGGAATCGCCCGATCGCCTGCGCACCTCCGATCGACACGATGGAAACGCCCTCGGTCTCGAGGTCGCGTCCGCGGCGCTCGGCGAGCGCTTCAAGGGCGCGCTGGTCGCTTACCCCTTCGACCAACACGACCGCACGTGGGACGGAAGACGGCTTCATGACCCTGCACGTTAGAGCCGCCGCGAAAACCCGACGCCAGTAAGTCTGCGGGACGGCGGAGTGGGGATGCTCCGCCGTCCAGCAGCAGCGCTACTTGCTACTTCCGGCTCTAACGCCGGTCGTTGTCATCCTCGTTGCCAGACTCCGGGCTCCGCCCCTGGCCGACGAGCTTGCCGTTGACGTCGATGTTGTCCAGCACCGCCAGGCCGAAGTTGTCCGGCCCCGTGTCCTGACCCTCGTCGAAGACGATCGAGAGCCGGTGGACCCGGACGCTCGTGATGTCCACGAGTGCGCCTGACGCGTTGAACGCCATCAGCGGCGTCGTGCCGCCCCAGCGCAGGCGCAGCCAACCGTTGCCGACCGTCTGCGTGGTTGCCGGGGGCGAGTTGCAGCCGAGGAAATACGTGCTCCCGTCCTCGGCCGTGATGTTGAAGCGCGGAGCACCGGCTCCACAGTGGGAGCCCCTAGGATCGGCGCTCGAGTCCGGCTTGCGGATGTCGTAGCCGAGCTCCGTCAACGTGCCACGCACGTGCCTGATTACGACTCCCGCGGAGGCAACGTTCGCCGTCGGGCCGGTCTTGGCGAGCAAAAGGCCCTCGTTCGAGTCGTCTCTACGATCACCCGTCGGGCAAGCAGGGTCCGTGTACGGAGTGCTGCTCGTCCCGTCGAATATCGATGCATTGGTCGGACATCCGATTCCGTCGATCCATCCTGACTGCACGAGCTCGGTATCACCGGGATCGAAGACGAACGGATTCGCCCGCAGCGACATCCCCCATGCGCCTGCTCCGGCGGCAATCACGAGGAAAGCCGTGATCGCGCCGACGACCGTGATTCGTTTTCGCATACGTCCTGTCCTTTCTGTTTGTGTCCCTCAGCGTGGGAATCGTCCAAGGGCGGTGGAACTGCCTCTTCGGACCCGCAGCTGAAGGCCTTCCTCCCCTAGAAGGCCAGACCCCACGGGCGGCAGTGTGACAGACCTAGGCGGCGATCGTCGCACTTGTGGTACTTGCGCGTACCGGAAGTGTGCTATTGTCTCCAATCCGGTACGCGGCAGTTCCAGAAAGGAGATTTGAGAATTGGAGAGCAACACTCTGGCGGCACGTTCACCGGGGAGGCCCCGGGACGCACGCACCGATCGCGCGATTCTGGACGCCACGCTCGAGCTGATCGCTGAGCGCGGCGTCTACGGGTTCCGGACGGAGGACGTCGCCGCTCGGGCGGGTGTCGGCAAGGGAGCGATCTACCGCCGATATGGCTCAAAGGATGAGCTGGTCACGGCGGCGATCGCCGGGCTCGTGAGCGAGGAGATCGTGGTGCCGGACACAGGGTCAACCCGAGGCGACCTGGTCCTCCTGATGCGCGAGGCTGTCGAGCTTTACCGCGGTTCACTCGCCGCTCGACTGATGCCGAACCTGATCGGCGCCATGGCTCAAAAGCCGGCGCTGGCGAAAGCGGTGAGGGAGGGATTCCTCGCCGGGCGGCGTGCCGCACTGAGCGAGGTCCTCCGGCGCGGCATCGAGCGCGCCGACCTGCGTCCCGACCTCGATCTCGAGCTCGCGCTCGATGTGCTCGGCGGGCCGCTCTTCTACCGGCTCCTCGTCACGGGCGGGCCGATCGACGAGCAGCTCGCAGAGGGCGTCGCCGACCTGATCCTGCGCGGTTTCGCACCGGAGCAGCGACCCCGCGCGAAATCCCGAACGGCACGAAAGGAGAAAACAGCATGAAAATTCACGCGATCCAGACAGGAAGCGTTGCGGTCACGAAGGCTTGGCGCGAAGGCGTCGGCCACGGCAGGCGCCGGCTACTGCACACCATCGCCGACCGGAACTGGACAGAGCCACTCCCGATCTACGCCTTCGCGATCGAGCACCCCGAGGGCGTCATCATCGTGGACACAGGCGAGGATGCGCGGGGCTCTGAGCGGAGCTATTTCACGCGCTGGCACCCTGGCGTCCGCGCGTTCCGCGAGTGGGTGGAGCCGGAAGAGGAGATCGGACCGCAGCTCGAGCGGCTCGGCATCGAGCCGGGTGACATCCGATCGGTCGTGCTAACCCACTTGCACACCGATCACGCCGGGGGGCTACACCACTTCCCGGACGCCGAGATCCTCGTGACTCGCACGGAGCTGGAGTTCGCGGAGGGTCTGGCCGGCCGCGTGCGTGGATACGTAGCGAACAAGCACTGGCCTTCGTGGTTTAGGCCGACCGCGATCGAGCTCGAGCCGGATCCGTTCGGCCCCTTCCCACAAAGCCTCCGCCTGACAGACGCCGGCGACGTCACGCTGGTGCCTCTTCCGGGCCACACCCCGGGGCAGATCGGCATTCTCGTCCAGGACGGCGACCACACGATCTTTCTTGCCGCCGACAGCTCGTACACACAGGAGCTCATGCTCAGCGGGAAAGTCGACGGGGTCGGAGCGGATGAGGGGGACCAGCGGCTCACGCACGAGCGAATTCGTGCGTTCGCAGCGGCGAGCCCGACCGTCTACCTGGTCGCCCACGATCCGGAGACGGGCCTGCGACTCGCCCAACGGCAACTCGTGCACCCGGGCCCGGTGGAGGTGGCGGCCTGATCGCCGCCCCGGAGCGCGACAGAATCGTGGCCGCTAAGCGGCGGCAAGTGCGCGGCGACGGTTGAAACGCTCGATCTGACCACCGCTGACCGCGGTGCGCTGGACGCCGGTATACGCGGGGTGGCAGCTCGAGCACACGTCGACCGACAGCGATGGGGCGGTCGAACGAACCGTGAACGCCGTGCCGCAGTTCGCGCAGACGACGTCGACGAGGTGGGTCTCAGGGTGCCGTGTCATCAAGAAAACCTCCTCACGAGGGTGAGTTGCTTCACAAAACCAAGTGAAGCTTAGCAGAGCTAGTTTTTTCAAGAAACTCACAGTGCTAGGCTGATGTCGTGCTCAAACGCGACTACGTCGGTCAGAACTGCTCGGTTGCCCGCACGCTCGAGATCGTCGGCGAGCGGTGGACGCTTCTGATCGTTCGCGACGCCCTCCTCGGCCTGCGCCGCTTCGATCAGTTCCAGGAGAGCCTCGGGATCGCCCGCAACGTCCTCACCGACCGGCTCAACCGGCTCGTCGAGGAGGGAATCCTCGAACGCGTCCGCTACAGCGAGCGCCCCGAGCGCTTCGAGTACACGCTCACGCGCAAGGGCCGCGAGCTCGGCATCGCGCTCGCCGCTCTGCTGCAGTGGGGCGACAAGTACGTGAGCGAAGAGCCTCCTCGCCTCCTGCGCCGGACGGGTGACAAGAAGCCGGTCGTCGCAGCGCTCGTGCCCAAGGGCGTCGACGTCCTGCGCCCCGAGGAAGTCGAATTAGTGCCGGGGCCGGGACTGAAGACCGGCTAGGCAGTCCCAGCCGGAGGCTTCTCCCAAACCGAGACGTGCTGGCGGCTCTCGCTCGTGAACGGCTCGCGCTTCCAGTCGCTCCAGCGTTCGCGCAGACTCATCCCGGCCAGGCGCGCCATCAGGTCGAGCTCCGCGGGCCAGACATAGCGAAACGGCACCGAGTGGAGCTCGAGCTCGCCGTCCACGAGCGAGTAGTGATGGGAGATCAGGCCCTGGGACGCGACGTCGAACTCGTCAAAGCCGAGGTGCGTGGTGCTGATGTCGAACGCACGAACGGTCTCACCGGGTGGAAGCCGCTGGAGCTCCGGAACGCCGACCTCGATCACAAAGCACCCGCCAGGCTCGAGATGGGCAGCCACATTCTCGAAGCAAGCGACCTGCTCGTCCTGGGTCGTCAGGTTATGGATCGTGTTGAAGACAAGGTAGGCAACGGAGAACGTCCCCTCGACTCGCGTCGTCGCGAAGTCGCCGATCGTGATCACGATGTCCTCAGCGCCGGGCTTCGCCCGCAGCCTCGCCACCATCGCCTCGGATAGATCGATTCCGTGGACGCGCATGCCGCGTCGCGCGAGTGGCAGCGCGATCCGACCCGTGCCGATCCCGAGCTCGAGCGCTGCACCCGAGCCGGCCAGGTCGGCGAGGAAGTCGACGGCCGGCTCGACGACAGCTGGCTCGAACATGTCGGCGGCCGACTTGTCGTACCGCTCGGCCACGCGCTCGCCGAAGTGGTCCTCGGGCATCGGGAACTCTTATCAGGCGATGACTTTCCTGTGCCTGACAGGTCCCATGTAGCTCAGACTTGATCGGAACCATTCGACTCCGAAAGGAGTAACCAGATGCAGATCCGTGCTCGGATGAGCATGAGTGCCGACGGTTACGTGACGACACCCAGCGGGTGGCCTGCGCTGACCGCCGACCCTGCCTTCGTCTCCGGCGAGAGCCACGGCGTCTATGCCGTGAGCAGGGACGCGAGCGCATCGCCGGCGCGTGCTGCGGGCTGGGCCCCGACATCGCAACGCCGAACCTGAGTCGATGGCCACGTACGCGTTGATCCACGGCGCCGGCGACGTTGGCTGGTTCTGGCATCTCGTGGCCGCCGAGCTCCAAAACCGAGGCCACGAAGTGGTCGCACCAGATCTTCCGTGCGAAGACGACTCGGCCGGCCTGGCGGAGTATGCGGACGCCGTGCTCGACGCAATCGGCGACCGCGACGAGCTGATCGTGGTCGCCCAGTCGTTCGGCGGCTTCACCGCGCCGCTTGTCTGCGACCGGACGTCCGTGGAGCTGCTCGTGTTGCTCGCGGGCATGATCCCTTCGCCGGGCGAGGCGCCTCGGGACTGGTGGGCGAACACGGGCTACGAGCAGGAGAGCGGCGGCGTGGACGACGATGAGGTCGCGATCTTCTATCACGACGTTCCCCCGGAGCTGGCGGCCGAGGCGCTGAAGAGAGGTCGCGCGCAGTCGGAGACACCGACACGCGCGCCGTGGCCTCTCGAGGCGTGGCCGGAGGTGCCTACGCGGTTCCTGCTCTGTCGCGATGACCGCCTCTTTGCAGCGGATTTTCTGCGCCGGGTGGTCCGCGAGCGCCTGGGCATTGCCCCCGACGAAATCGACGGCGGCCACTGCGTTGCACTAAGTCGCCCGAAGGAGCTTGCGGAGCGTCTCGAGGCATACCGTGACGATCGACACTGACGATCCGCTCGCCGTCGCCGTCATCGAGGCGATCCATAAGGGCGACGTGCCGACTCTCAAGCGGCTGCTCGGCGAGAATCCGGGTCTCGCTGCCGCCAGATTGGGCGACGATGACCCCGAGGGAATGTCGCGTGCGCTGTTGCACGTCGCGACGGACTGGCCCGGCCACTTTCCGAACGTGGCGGCAACGATTGCCGCGCTGGTCGAAGCCGGAGCAGACGTGAACGCGCGCTTCCGGGGACCGCACGCCGAGACGCCGCTCCACTGGGCGGCGAGCAGCAACGATGTGGAGGCGGTCGATGCACTGCTCGACGCCGGCGCCGACATCGAGGCCGACGGCGGTGTCATCGGAGGCGGCACCCCACTTGCGGACGCGCGCGCGTTTCTGCAGTGGGAAGCGGCCTACCGCCTGGTCGAGCGTGGGGCGGAGGCGACCCTCATCGATGCGGCGACGCTGGGGCTCATGGACCGTCTTGACGATCACCTTGCGCACGAACCGTCGCCCGACGAGGTCAACGCCTCGTTCTGGGGCGCCTGCCACGGCGGGCAGCCGCGCGCGGCGGAGAACCTTCTCGACCGGGGCGCAGACGTGAACTGGATCCCGTACTGGGAACAGTTGACGCCGCTCGATGCAGCGGAGCGAAGCGACGCAGGCGAGCTCGTCGACTGGCTGCGCGCCCGCGGTGCCAAGCGGGCAAGCGAGCTTGGCTAGCCCTTCAGGGTTCGAGCGTCGCCCAGAAGCCTTCGAGAACGGTGGCTGCCTTGTCCGGCGCCGCCGCCATCCAGCAATGGTTGAGGTCGTCGAGCCGCGCGGTCTCCGCACCCAGTCGCTCGGCCACCTCGAGTGACATCGCTTCGTGCTCCGGCGGATCTGGCAGGAGGAGCACGAGACCCCGCGATCGCCGGGCACCGGCTGTGTCTTCCCACCAATCCGCTGCGACATTGGGCACGGCCGACCGGTAGAAGTCGAGGATGCTGCGACTCATCTCCTCGTCGTGACGGGCACCGATGGCTCGCGCCAGATCGGCGGGCACGCCGGCGGCGGTGAGGCGCGAGACGTGACTTCGCGGATCCGCCGGGTCGGCTAGCCGACTTTCCTCCTCTAGCTTCTCGCCGAGGCCGGGTGTTTGCAGGTCGCGCATCCGCTGGGGCCAGATGAACCGCGGATGGAAGATCGGGGCGACGTCGACGGCGAAGCTCCGCAGTGGCACGTCGAACGCAGAAGCGACACGCATGGTCATCAGTGCGCCGATGTCGTGCCCGACGACGTCCACCGGCGTGTCGAACCGGCTCAGGCTCTCGGCGAGCCACTGCGCATAGGCGTCTTTGGTCGCGGTGAACGAGCTCGGCCGCGGGTTGCCGAAGCCGGGAAGAGCGACAGCTATTGTCTCGCGCTCGAGGCGCGCCTGCAGCGGCGCCCAGATCTCCGCCGCCTCAGGCAGTCCATGCACGAGGACGACGGTGTCGGAAATCTGACTCTCCTTTGCTCGGGTGGTTGATCTTCCTCGTACGTCACTAAAGACCGCGTGAGCATCGCGAGCTCATCGCTGCTTGCAGCAGTCTCGCCATCGCCCGCGTCCCGTACGATCGCCAGCTGATGGGTCAGGCCGCTCCCCGCGACCCGGTATGGCACGGGCTGACAACGGACGAGGCGTGCGCCCAGCTAGGAGTCGATCCAAGGCAAGGGCTCGACCCCGCGGAGGTCGAGCGCCGCCGCGAGCAGTACGGGCCCAACAAGCTTGCCGAGGCGGAGAAGGAGCCCGGCTGGCATGCGTTCCTGCGCCAGTACCGCGACCTGATGCAGCTTGTCCTCGTCGGAGCCGCAGTTGTCAGCATCGTCGCCCTTCAGGAGTTCAGCACCGGCCTCGTCATCCTCGGCGTGACCGTCGTCAACGCGATCCTGGGCCTGAACCAGGAGGGCAAGGCCGCGGAGAGCGTCGCCGCCCTGCAGAAGATGCTCGTGATCATGGCCCACGTCCGCCGAGGCGGTGAACGGAGCGACATTCCCGCCGAGGAGCTCGTGCCCGGAGACATCGTCGTCTTCGAGGCCGGTGACAAGGTCCCGGCGGACGGCCGTCTGCTCGTGGCCGCGACGTTGGAGATCGAGGAGTCGGCTCTGACCGG
>DASSXA010000368.1:0-2356 GCA_035704315.1 Gaiellaceae bacterium | reverse complement strand
GCTCTATCCGCAGTGGCAGGCGTTCCTGCGCGAGCGCCAGCCGAAGACGCTGATCCTCTGGGGCGAGAACGACATCTTCTTCACCCCCGAAGGCGGGCGGGCCTACCTGCGCGATCTCCCGGAGGCCGAGCTGCACATGCTCGACAGCGGGCACTTCGCGGTCGAGGACTCGCTCGAGGAGATCGTCGCGCAGATCAAGCGCTTCTACGAGGAGAAGGTCGACGCCCGAGCGGGCGTAACAGCGGTCGAGCCGGTGGGGAGCACCCGATGAGGGTGCTCTCCGTCAACGTCGGCCTTCCGCGCGAGGCGATCTGGAGAGGGAAACCGGTCACGACCGGGATCTACAAGGAGCCGGTCGCCGGTCGCGTGGCGATCCGTGCGCTCAACCTCGAGGGGGACCGTCAGGTCGATCTGCGCGTCCACGGTGGTCGAGACAAGGCCGTGTACGCATACTCGTCGGAGTTCTACGAGCTCTGGTCGCGCGAGCGGCCAGAGCTCGACCTCGGCCCTGGCACGTTCGGCGAGAACCTGACCACCGAAGGCTTGCTCGACGAGAACGTCAGCGTGGGCGACCGCTTCCGGGTCGGAACCGCCGAGCTGGTCGTGACCCAGCCGCGGCTACCCTGCTACAAGCTCGGGATCAAGATGGGCCGCGACGCGTTCGTGACCGAGTTCCTCGAGCGCGGGCTCTACGGCTTCTACCTCGCCGTCGCCCGCGAAGGCGAGGTACAAGCGGGCGACCCGATCATCGAGCTCGACCGCGACTCGTGCGGCTTCCGGGTCACCGAGATCGCGCGCCTCTACGCCCGCGACCGCGACGACATCGAAGGCGCGCAACGCGCAGCCGACCTCGACGTACTTCCGGAGAGCTGGCGCGACTACTTCCGCAAGAGGGTCTTCGGGCGAGCGGCGTAGGCACGCAAGGAGCGGATGAGCTTGGACCGGGATGCACTCGAGGATCCCGTTCGTCGGCAATGGCGTGCGGTCACGCGGCGCCGCGGAGCGGTTCGGGCTCGGCGTAGACGGCGGCGAAGCCCCGCCTCCAGCTTGGATACCGAAGCGTCCAGCCGAGCTCGCGCTTGGCCTTCGCGTTCGAGGCCCCGCGGGCCTCCGTCGCCAGCATCACCCCGGGCTCGCCCGCGAACATCTTCGCGAGCCAGACCGGGAAGGGCCGCGGCGGCTTCGCACCGAGCGCCTCGGCGAGCACCGGCAGCCACTCCCGCAGCGCCGCCGGCTCGTCGTCGACGATGTTGTAGATGCTCGGTCCCTCGTGTTCCAGGGCGAGCACAGTCGCCGCTGCTGCGTCCTCGAGGTGGACGAACGACGAAACGCCGTCCCCCGTCCCGACGATCGGGAACTGCCTCTTCCGCACGGGCCAGACGAGCCCGTCGTTGTCGGCACCGTAGAAGCCTCCGTAGCGAAGGGCGATACCGCCGGCAGCGGTGACCGCATCGTCGAGGTAGGTCATCGCCGCGACCGTCTCCTCCATGCCTGCGACCGGGGTCGGGTCGAGCGGATCGTCCTCGGTCTTGACCCAAGCGCCCGTCCGCGCGTAGCGCGTGCTCGCATAGCTCTGGGCGACGAACCGGCTCACCCCTGCCTCGCGTGCGGCGGCCAGGAGCGCGTCGGTTCCCTCTCGCCGGATCCGGTTCGTCAGCGCGAAGCTGCGGTCGAGATCCTTGGAGAAGGTCACGTTCGCCAGGGCGGTTGCCTGGTGGACGATCGCGTCGGGCGCGCTCTCGAGAACGGTCTTCCGCACCGCGCGAGGGTCGAGCAGATCGAGCACGATCGGCTCCGCACCGAGGGCTCGGATCCGTTCTGCGTTTTCGGGTGACCTCGAGGTGCCGATCACCTCGTGTCCCCGGACGATCAACTGTGGAACGAGCCGGGTGCCGATGGCACCGCTCGCACCTGCAACGAAAACACGCATCGTGTTCTCCTTTCGCTCACATCCGCGAGGGCGGCAACCACGTCCCGCCCGATGAATGGTGGGTAGCTCCCTGGCACCCTTCTTACGTGCGCGCGAGGTCCTCCCGGACGACCTCGTAGGTGAGGAAGACGACGTCGCCCTCGACGGTCTGGGTGTCGACGAGGCGCAGCGGTTCCTTGTCGCTGGTCTCGCCGAAGAGGCGCTCGCCGGCGCCGAGCACGACCGGGAACATCTTCAGCCGCAGCTCGTCGACCAGGTCGTGCTCCATCAGCGTGCGTACCAGCTGGAAGCTGGCGGGGATGACGATTTCCCCCTCTAGCTCCCGCTTCAGGTTCGAGACCGCGTCCACCGCGTCGCCATTGAGTACCGTCGAGTTGTTCCAGTCGGGATCCTCAAGGGTCGAGGACACGACGTACTTGGGCAGGC
>DASSXA010000032.1:0-2492 GCA_035704315.1 Gaiellaceae bacterium | reverse complement strand
CGCGACGTTCCTCGACGAGGACGGAACCGAGAAGCCGCTGATCATGGGCAGCTACGGGATCGGGCCGGCGCGGACGATGGCGGCGATCGTCGAACAGCACCACGACGAGCACGGGATCTCGTGGCCGGCGTCGGTGACGCCTTATGACATCCACGTTGTCGCGCTGCCTGGTCTCGAGCAGCAGGGCGAGGAGATCAGCTCCACGCTCGGGGCGGCCGGGCGCTCGGTGCTGTTGGACGATCGCGACCTTCGCGCCGGCGAGAAGTTCGCGGACGCCGATCTGATCGGGATCCCGACGCGCATCACGGTGGGCAGGAAGACGCTGGAGGACGACGCTGTGGACGTCCGCGATCGCTCGACGGGCGAGGAACGGCGCGTTGCCCTCGCAGAAATCGCCCAGATCAGGTAGGACTACGGGGTGGCCCGTCGACGACGCTTCAGCACGGAGCCGTTTGGCCCGACGCTCGAGCGTCTGATGCAGGAATCGGGTGTCACCTACCGGGCCCTCGCAGACAAGACGAAGCTGTCGGCCGGGTACCTCAACCACCTGGTGCACGGAAACCGGCCGGTCCCATCCGACGACATCGTCCTACGTCTGGCCAAGGCGCTCAAGGTCGAGCCCGAGCACTTTCGCGAGTACCGCCTCCGCACGATCACCAAGAAGCTCGAGGAGATGCCCGAGCTGATCGACCGGCTCTACAGGCGCCTCGAGCGCTGATCCGGGTTGGCGGGCGGCGGCCCGCCCTTCGCATGCTCCTCGGCCTCGCTCTCTCGCCGGCGGCGGGCTAGGCCTTTTACGTCCTCCAGGAAGCGGGCCGTCTGCTCTTCGAGCTCGCCGCTGACGAATTCGCCAGGCGGTTTTTGGCCCGGATTGCCGGATGTGTTCGGCTCTCTAGCGTCGTCTTTGGAGTTTTCCACAGGCATGTGGATATCGTCGATGCTGGCAACGTGGCTGCCCTTGCGGTGTCTCCGGCGCCGCACTGCCGCAGATGTGGACAACCGGAGGGCGGTGCGCGGCCGTATTTCTCTAGACGACAAACGTATCTCGGGCTTGCGTTGACGGCTGGCAAAACATCCGCTCTTTGCTGAAAGTTCTACGCGGCCTCGGCCAGCGCGATCGCGCCGAGCACGCCGGACCTGGGCGAGAGCGCGGGGAGCACGACGTACTCTGCGATTCCGTCGCCCACCGCGGCGGACTCGAGGTAGCCGTTGAGGAGCTCTTTCACCTCCCGCCGGACGTGGGGCATGAGCGAGGGCCGGTTCATCACCCCGCCACCGAGCAGGATCCGCTCCGGCGAGAGCACGCAGATGACCGAGACGAGGCCGAGCGCCAGGTAGTGGCCCTGAAGCGACCAGATCTTCTCGTCGTCGGGAAGCTCGTGTGCCGGCTGCCCCCAACGTGCCTCGAGCGCCCGGCCCGACGAGAGCCCTTCCCAGCAGTCGCCGTGGAAGGGGCAGACGCCGTCGAAGGGGTCGCGCTCGCGATCGTGCGGAATCCGCATGTGCCCGAACTCGGGATGAACGAGGCCGTGGAGAAGCTGTCCGCCGGCCATCCCGCCGCCGCCGATGCCCGTCCCGATCGTGACGTAACAGAAGGTGTCGAGCCCTTTCGCTGCTCCCCAGCGGTGCTCGCCCAGCGCGGCCGCGTTGACGTCGGTTTCGAAGGCGACCGGAACCGAGAGCCGGCGCCCGATCTCCGGAGCGACGTCTGTATGGGCCCACCCCGGCTTGGGCGTCGAGGTGATGTGGCCCCAGGTCGCCGAGCTCGGGTTTTGGTCGATCGGCCCGAACGATCCGATGCCGACCGCGGCGACAGGTCCTTCGCGCTCGAAGAACGCGATCGTGCGGCCGATCGTCTCATTCGGTGTCGTCGTCGGAATCGTCTCCGTCGCGCGCAGGTCGTCCGGCCCGGTTCCGACGGCGCACTCCCACTTCGATCCGCCGGTTTCGATGCCGCCGTACGCGCTCACAGGCGAACCTTCTGAGCGCCGTGGTGTCGACCGGTCATTGCAGACAGCGGCACGGGCAGAGCCTGTACGGCCTGTAGGCGACATCGCAAGCGACGTCTCACAGCGTGAACTCCCAACTTCCGAGGTGTCGACCGGTCATTGCAGACGGCCGCACGGGCAAAGCCCGTACGGCCTGAAGGAGACATCGCAAGCGACGTCTCACGCGTGCACGTTCACGGCACCGCAGGATCGCCGGACGATGAACTGTGCGGGAAGAACGACCACACGGGGCTGCTCGGGGGCCCGTCCCGCGATCCGGTCGAGGAGGAGTTGCGTGCCCAGGCTGCCGAGTGTCTCGGCCGGCTGCGCCATGACGGTGAGGAACGGGTAGAGCCGTGAGGCGTACTCGATATCGTCGAAGCACACGAGGGCGATGTCGTCCGGAACCTCGAGGTCCGCGGCGCGCACTGCCTCGATCGCGCCGAGCGCGACGAGATTGTTGACCGTGAAGACGGCCGTCGGAGGCTTGTCCAACCCGAGAAG
>DASSXA010000237.1:0-5749 GCA_035704315.1 Gaiellaceae bacterium | reverse complement strand
CTGCTGTTTCTCCTGGTCGGGCGACGTCGTGCAGCTCACTCAGGACAACCCGAATCTCGTCTGGAACCTCGCCACCACGGGCGGCGATATCTGGACGGACAACATGCTCATCCCGAAGGGCGGCGACGCCTACACGGCCTCGACGTTCATGAACTTCGTCTACGACCCGAAGATCGCGGCGCAGATCGCCGCCTACGTCAACTACGTCTCGCCGGTGAAGGGCGCCCGCGAGGCGGCGATGAAGATCGACAAGAAGCTCGGGTCGAACCAGCTGATCTTCCCGAGCGACGAGACGCTCTCCAAGGTGGTCATCTTCGACGCGAAGGCGCTCACGAACCAGGACTACCTCGAGCGCTGGCAGCAGCTGATCGGCGGCTGAGTGCTCCACAGGCATCGCTGGCTCACGCCGTATCTCTTGCTCGCTCCGGGCTTGGCCTGGCTCGCGATCTTCTTCCTCGCGCCGCTCGGCTTCCTCGCGTACCAGTCGCTGCAGTCGGGGTCGTTCGACTTCGGCTACACGTTCAGCTGGGACTGGTCCAACTACTGGGACGCCATCTCGACCTACCGCGGCCACCTGGCGAGGTCGTTCATCTACGCCGGGCTTGCGACGGTGATCGCCTTCGTCGTCTCCTACCCGCTCGCCTACTGGATCGCATTTCGGGGCGGGCGCTGGAAGAACCTCTTCCTGCTCGCGATCATCGCGCCGTTCTTCGTCACGTATCTGATCCGGACGCTCGCGTGGCAGAACATCCTGGCCGACCAGGGCATGGTCGTCGGCGTCCTCCGCGACCTGCACATCCTCGCGCCGGACGGGCGGCTGCTCGCGACCTCGACCGCGGTTGTTGCGGGGATCACCTACAACTTCCTGCCCTTCATGGCGCTGCCGCTGTACGTGGCGCTCGAGCAGATCGACCCTCGGCTGCTCGAGGCGGCGCAGGACCTCTATGCGAGCCGCGTGAAGACGTTCTTGCGCGTCACCCTGCCGCTCTCGCTGCCGGGTGTCTTCGCCGGCACCTTGTTGACGTTCATCCCCGCGGCCGGTGATTTCATCAACGCGCAGCTGCTCGGCACGCCGAATCAGCACATGATCGGCAACGTCATCCAGTCGAAGTTCCTCGAGCTGATCGACTACCCGGCCGCGGCGGCACTCTCCTTCGTCTTGATGGCGGCGATCCTGATCGGCGTGGCGGCGTACTCGCGTGCGCTCGGCACTGAGAGGCTGACCGGATGAGCGTTGCGGCTGAGCCCGTAGCGGCCCCGCGTCGGCGCTCCGGTGTCTGGGTGTTCATCCGCGAACAGGCGCTGACCGTCTACGCGATCCTCGCGTTCATCTACCTCCTGCTGCCGATCGCGGTCGTGATCCTGTTCTCGTTCAACGACCCGAAGGGCCGCTTCAACTACGTCTGGCAGGGGTTCACGCTGGACAACTGGCGCAACTGGGACGGGGTGCCGGGGGTGCGTAGCGCGCTCGTGCTCTCGCTCGAGATCGCGGCGCTCTCGAGCCTCATCGCGACCGCGCTCGGGACGATGATCGCGCTGGCGCTCGTCCGTTACGGCTTCCGCGGCCGAGGGCCCACGAACTTCCTGATCTTCCTGCCGATGTCGACGCCCGAGATCGTGCTGGGCGCGTCGCTGCTCGTGCTCTTCCTCAATATGCACCTCGCGACCGGCTTCACCACGATCCTGATCGCTCACATCATGTTCTGCATCAGCTACGTCGTCGTGACGGTGAAAGCAAGGCTCGTCGGCTTCGACCGACACCTCGAGGAGGCCGCGAAGGATTTAGGCGCGAACGAGTGGACGACGTTCCAGAAGGTGACGCTGCCGCTGATCGCGCCAGCAATCCTGGCGGGGGCGCTGCTCGCCTTCGCGCTCTCGGTCGACGACTTCGTGATCACCTACTTCAACGCCGGGAGCGAAGTCACGTTCCCGCTGTTCGTGTGGGGAGCGGCCCGAGTCGGAGCGCCGCCGCAGGTGAACGTCATCGGTACCGCGATCTTCGTGCTCGCCCTCGCGGCGATGACGGTCAACATCATCGTTCAGACCCGACGCGGGCGACAGGAGAAAGGAACGGAATGACGACACCCCAGACGATCGGAACGACCATCGACCGCGCCCGGATCCAAGAGCTGACCGAGCGGGAAGAGCGCACGATGAACGAGCGGACGCCTCGCTCGCGCGAGCTCTTCGAGCGCGCTCGGCGGACGATGCCGAACGGCGTCGCGTCGAGCTACCAGGCGCGCGAGCCGTGGCCGATGTTCCTGACGCGCGGGGAGGGCCAGTTCGTCTGGGACGCAGACGGCCATCGCCTGATCGACTACCACAACGGCTTCGGGTCGATGGTCGTCGGCCATGCGAATCCGGCGATCGTGAAGGCGGTCAATGAGCGCGTCCGGCTCGGCTCCCACTTCTCCGCCCCGACGGAGGATGCGGCGTTCGTCGCCGAGGAGCTCGCGCGTCGCTTCCGGCTCCCCAAGTGGCGCTTCGCGAACTCGGGCACCGAGGCGACGATGGACGCGATCCGCATCGCACGTGGCGCGACCGGCCGCGACACGGTGCTGAAGATCCTGGGCTCCTACCACGGCCATCACGACGGAGTCATGGTCGCCGTAGGCGTCAGCCTCGACTGGGACGAGACGGATCCCGACGACATCCCCTCCACGCCGTACGGCGAGGGACTGCCCCGGGCCGTGGCCGATCTGACCGTGGCCGTCCCCTACAACGACGCCGAAGCATTGAGCCGCCGACTCGAGCGACTCGAGGAGGAGGGACGGCTTCCGGCCTGCCTGATCATGGAGGCCGCGATGATGAACATCGGCGTCGTTCTCCCGGAGCCCGGATACCTCGAGGCAGTCCGCGAAGAGACGAAGAAGCGCGGCGTGCTGCTCATCTTCGACGAGGTGAAGACGGGGCTGACCGTCGCGCCGGGCGGGGCAACGGAGCGCTTCGGCGTCCAGCCAGATTTGGTCACGCTCGCGAAGACGCTCGGCGGCGGGTTGCCCTCGGGTGCCGTCGGCGGCACCGAGGAAGTAATGGCAGTCGTCGAAGAGGGCCGCGTGCACCAGGTCGGCACCTTCAACGGCAACCCGTTGTCGATGGCCGCGGCGCGGGCCACTCTGGACGAGGTCCTGAGGCCGGAGGCCTACCCGCACCTGGAGTCGATCGACGACCGGCTACTCGCCGGCTGCGAGGCGGTGATCGAGCGGTACGGCCTTCCCGGTTACGCGGTCGGGATCGGCTCGAAGGGGTGCGTGACGTTCGCGCCCGGCCGGATCACCGACTACGCGTCGTTCCGGAAGCAGCAGGACGCGGAGCTGACCGACCTCGCGTGGCTCTACAACGTCAACCGCGACGTCTTCATGACCCCCGGACGTGAGGAGGAGTGGACGCTGTCGGTCGCCCACGAGCCCGCGGACGCCGATGCGTTCGTGGCCGTCTTCGAGGAGCTCGCCGCCGACCTCACCGCGTAAGAGCCAAGTAACAAGTTGTTACAAGGCGCGCTCGAAGTAGGTCGTCCCGTGGATGGGGTTGTGGCGATAGGCCTCGATCTCGACGAAGCCGAGGGAGCGGTAGAGGCCTCGCGCCGCCGCCATCGACGGCAGCGTGTCGAGGCGCATGCGCTCGTAGCCCGCATCGCGTCCTGCGTCGATGATCGCCTCGGCGAGGAGGCGGCCGAGCCCTGAGCCGCGATGCGCGGGCCGGACATAGAGCCGCTTCATCTCGCAGACGCCGGGGGCGAAGGGCCGGAGTGCAACGCAGCCGGCCGGCTCAGGGCCGAGGGCGAGCAGGAGGCGCCCGCGGGGCGGGACGTACTCCCCGGGTAGCTGGGCGAGCTCGCGCCCGAAGTCCTGGAAGCCGAGGTCGACGCCGAGCGCGGCCGCGTATTCCTCGAAGAGCGCCCGCACGGTAGGCACGTGCTCGTCTACGTGGCCGTCGACGATTTCCATCGAGCGAAGCTTGCCGACTCAGCGCAAAGAGGCGGCGACGCGCGAGAGCGTGCCCGAACCGGAGTTCACGACCCACACGGAGCCTCCGCCCAGCGCAATGCCGCGCGGTTGCCTGCCCGTCCGGCGTGTCCCGGTGAACTTGCGGCGGCGGATGTCGTAGCGGCTGACCGAGCCGCCGCTGTTGTTGGAGATCCAAACTGCTCGCCCGTCGGTCACGGCACCCTCGGGCCCCGGAAAGCCGGGAAGCTTGATGCGCGCCGTGATGCGATTCGTCCGAGCGCTGATGCGGATCAGCCTCCCGGTCGCGTTGGTCACGACCCAGACGGTGGAACCGCGCAAGGCGACGCCCTGTGGCCCGGCGAGGAACCCGAGCCTGATCGTCTTCACCACTCGGTTTGTCGCCGGATCGATGCGCTGGACGGTTCCGAGGTCGAAGCTCGTGACCCAGACCGCTCCGGCACCGACGGCGAGGTAGCGGGCCTCGCGGTCGACCGGAATCCGCGCGGCGATCGAGTTGGACCCCGGATCGATTCGAGTGACCGCGCCCTCCTTGTGGGAGATCCAGACCGCCCCGGCACCGAAGGCCATGCCTTCAGGCCCTTCAGACGGCCCCACCGGGATCGTCGCGGTCGCGCGATTCGTCGCGGGATCGATTCGCGTGACGGCTCCCCCACTCCAGTCGGCAACCCAGATCGAGCCGGCTCCGGAGACGACGCCGATCGGGCCCTGCCCCACCGGCACGACCGCGGCGACCTTGTTCGTCGCCCGGTCGACGCGGAGCACGGCGTTTCGGTCGAAGCTCGTCACCCAGGCGGAGCCGTCTGCATACGCGACGCCGATCGGCTGACCGGGAGTGGAGATCCGCGCCTGCACCCGCGGCGGCGCGCCCGCCGTCGATACTGCGCCGATGAGACCGATGGCAACGGAGAGAGCGGCAGCCGCAGGCGCGCGTAGAGTTACCACAATGTTGCGCTACTTTACCACAAGGTTGTAGTACATGTCGGAGCGCACGATTCTTCTCGACGTCTTCGCAGCCAACCAGAAGCGGGAGCGCCTGATCGCGGCGGCGCTCGGAGGTACAGAGCTGCCGCCGGAGGACTATCCGCTGTACGTCTACATCGGCGTCGAGGGCCCTTTGACCCCGACCGAGCTCGCGAGGGAGCTCGGCATGCCGCTCTCAACGGTCCTCTTCCGGAGCCGCCGCCTGGAGCGACGCGGGCACGCAAAGCGTGTTCCAAACCCCGAGGACAAACGTTCCTTCTTCCTCCAGCTGACTCCGAGCGGGAAGCACCTGCTCTCGCGTGCGCGGCCGGCATTCCGGGAGCGCGCGCTCGCGGTCGAGGCGCGCCTCGGGAAACGCCGAGTCGCAGCGCTGCGAGAAGGCCTCACCGAGCTCGGAGCTGCGATCGAGGGTGAGCTCTAGCTCGCCCGAGTCGCCGAGGCGCCGAGCAAGACGAAGACCGCCCCGGTCACCCACCGCTTGACGCCGAGATACCAACGGCTGCGGCGAAGCCACCCGCCCAGCGTCCCCGCGGCGAGCGCCCAGAGCGAGTCCGACGAGAGCGCGATGACCGTGAAGATCAGGCCGAGCACCAGGATCTGCAGCGTCGTAGCCCCTTGGTCTGGATCCACGAACTGGGGCAGGAACGCCAGGAAGAAGAGCGCCGTCTTCGGGTTGAGCACATTCACGATGACGCCGTCGCGGAAGATTTTGCGGAGCGCTCGCGGAGGCCTGGCGGCGACCTCGACCACCTCTTCGCGCGTCAGGAGCCGATGGATGCCAAGGAGAATCAGATAGGCCG